>JAMASZ010000316.1 GCA_023301585.1 Alphaproteobacteria bacterium
CCATAGACGCATCAAATGAAGAATTTGATGCATTAGAGCAGAGCTTAAACACTGCCGATATCGCCTTTGCCGATATTTCGCAAGATGAAGATATTAAGTTTAAGATTATCAATTATAATCCTGAGCTATTCGTAGACCCTATTTTCATGAATATCGAATTTCCTGAACGTAAAGGTGCGTTAAGAGATTTGCTACGTGCGATCTCCCCCGTTGCTAATATCTGCTACTTTAATTACGCCTACTCTGGAGAAGCCATTGGTCGTGCTTTAATGGGGTTTGAATTTAAATCAGCCGAAAACAAGGTCAATTTTACCGATACCATCGAAAATTCTCTCGTAAAGGCTTCAGAATTAAGCCCAGAAACTGTTGCGCGTATCCTTAAATCTTAAAAGTGATTTTTTCAGCAAAAAAGTCTTTATATTTACTATAATCGTGGTAAACCAATGTCTATGAGTGAAACATCTGCAACCATGACTGACCTTAACGCACCCTTTGAAGCAAGCGTTTCTGATTACTTCTCGCTATTAAAACCGCGCGTGATGAGCTTGGTCGTCTTTACTGGTTTCGCAGGTATGTGGGTTGCCCCTGAGTTTACTCAATTACACCCAGTTCTCATGATGACCGCTATGCTTTGTTTGGCTGTGGGCGCAGGTGCTGCTGGTGCTATCAACATGTGGTTTGACCGTGATATTGATGCCATCATGAAACGTACTGAAAAACGCGCTATTCCAATGGGACACATCGCGCCAGATTCTGCCCTAAGCTTCGGGATTATTCTATCTGTTCTATCCGTTATGATGATGGGCGTAGCCTTAAACTGGATGGCTGCTGGATTGCTCGCTTTCGCAAATTTCTTTTACGTTGTTATTTATACTATGTGGTTAAAACGCCGTACGCCTCAAAATATCGTGATTGGCGGTGCAGCAGGTGCCTTCCCTCCGATGATTGGTTGGGCTGCTGTAACTGGTGATATTACAATGGCTTCGGTAGCCCTCTTCGCCATCATCTTCTTTTGGACACCACCACATTTCTGGGCATTGGCGCTATTCGCAAATTCGGATTATACGCGTGCAAAAATCCCTATGCTGCCTGTTACAAGTGGTGAGAAAACAACAAAAATACAGATGTTGCTCTACACTCTAATCTTACTTCCTATCACGCTAAGTCCTTATTTCCTTGACGTTGCGGGCATTGGATACGGCATAAGCGCCCTACTAATGGGGCTATTCTTCATCTTCACATCAATAAAAGTTTTTGCGGACAAAACACATAAAAGCGCCAAATTAATGTTTGGCTATTCCGTGTTTTATTTATTCGCTCTATTCTTAGCGCTCATAATTGATAAGGTTTAACCATGCCGCACAGCACAATCCACAAAACAAAAAAACGTAAAAACCTAATGATGCTCGCACTAATTTTCGGGTGGATTGCGCTCATTTGGATTATTACTATTATCAAAATCACGAATGCATAAAAACACTAAAACCTTATTATCCATTCTTCTAATAGCATTTGGTATGATTGGACTAGCCTTCGCGTCCGTCCCTCTCTACGATTTATTCTGTCGCACAACGGGCTTTGCGGGAACGACCCAAATAAGCAACGCTTCTCCTGACAAGATTTTAGATCGCAAAATTACCGTTCAATTCACCAGCGATACATCGCGTGATCTCCCTTGGGAATTCAAACCAGAAGACCGTTCGGTCACGCTTAACGTTGGCGCACAGGGGTTAACCAACTTTTATGCTCTCAACCAAAGCGATAAACCAACAACAGGAACTGCCGTTTATAACGTTACCCCGCTTAAAGCAGGAAAATATTTTCATAAAACTCAGTGCTTTTGCTTTGATGAGCAAACCTTAACCCCAAATCAAAGAATGAATATGCCCGTATTGTTCTATATTGACCCTACTATTGTAGACGACAAAAATATGGATGATGTTGAAAATATTACTTTGTCTTACAGCTTTTTTCCTGCACAATCCAAGGAGCTTGATGGCGCATTAGAAGAGTTTTACAATGCTAAATAATCTGCTATTAAGTACACAGAATTTATAAAGAATCGTCGATTATTTTGAAGGATAATACAAATGGCTGACAACATTGAATATGGCACAACTGGCAAACCTCACCCATATCACTTAATTAATCCTAGCATCTGGCCATTGGCTGGTGCTTTCGCAGGTGGTTTATTGGCTATTGGCGCAATATTGTTCATGCATGATGTAAAAATTGGTGGCGTTGAAGGCGACCCTGAAAGTGGCTTTGCCATTGGCTTAAAAGGTTTATTTTTAGGCTTAGCCTCCGTTCTAGCCGTTATGTTTTTTTGGTGGAAAGATATTATCTTTGAGTCAGTTGTTGAAAAAGCACACACACCAATCGCAGCCATTGGTCTGCGTTACGGTATGGCACTCTTTATCGCATCTGAAGTTATGTTCTTCGTTGCATTTTTCTGGGCATTCTTTGACGCTAGCTTTTATGCAGGTCAAGAAAACATGTTCCAGCGTGTGGAGCATACTGGTGGGCATTGGCCACCAACAGGCATCGAAACTATTCCTGCCTTTGAGCTTCCTTTCTTAATGACAATGATACTTCTTCTTTCTGGTTGTACCGTGACATGGGCGCACCACGCCATCATGGAAGGGCATAAAGATGAAATGGTTAAAGGTCTAGGTATCTCTGTTTTACTAGGGGTCATCTTCTTATGCTTCCAAGTATATGAATACACGCACGTGCATTTTGGTTTTACGGAAGGCATTTACCCCTCAACATTCTTCATGGCAACTGGCTTCCACGGCTTTCACGTATTCGTAGGAACAATCTTTTTGTTCGTATGCTACTTGCGCGCCCGTAAAGGACACTTCACTAAGGAAAAGCATTTTGGCTTTGAAGCCGCCGCTTGGTACTGGCACTTTGTTGATGTTGTTTGGTTATTCCTGTTCATCGCAATTTACTGGTGGGGAAGCTTAGGTGCCGTTGCGCACTAGGCACACCACACGTGGGTAACTTTGTTACAGACTTAAAGCAGAGTATGTCTTGTGCCTGCCCTAAATGTCACAAAGGCGCTCTCTATCCTTCATTTTTTAATCTAACGTTAAATGAACGCTGTAGCGAATGCGGCTTAGATTTACTTAAAAATGATAGCGCCGATGGACCTGCCGTTTTTCTAATATTTATTTTAGGGGCTTTGCTGGTACCACTAGCCTTACTAACAGACCACTTGCTCTCACCACCACTCTGGGCGCACGCACTCATTTGGACTACGGTTGCCCTCTCAATGACAATAGGCGCCCTAAAGCCTATAAAATCATATATTATCATGTTGCAGTACAAACACCGTCCAAATGACTGGAATTAGAAAACACCATGAGCCTTAAAAACATATGCCAATCATTAATTCTCGTTCTCAGTTTTATAACACTGCTATATTTAGGAAACTGGCAATTAGAGCGTCTTGATTGGAAAAATAATGTCATCAAACAATTAAGTTCTGAATACGCCAAAGACCCTAAAAAATTCACATATTCTTTTAAAGACATTGAAGCATTCTCAACAGATAAGAACGCAATTCGATATGGTTCGGCTAAAGGGGTTTTTGACTACGATAAAGAAATTTTAATGGGACCACACAGCCATGAAAAGAAAATCAGCTATAAAGTCATCACACCTTTAGAACTAAGCAATAACGCCCATATATTAGTACATCGCGGCTGGATTAAATTGGAGGATAAAGAACAGATTACAAACCTTCAAAACCGCCCTAAAGGACCTGTCACAATAAGCGGTATATTTAGAGCGCCAGAATGGAACTCATTCACGCCAAACAACAGTCCTGAAAACAACGTTTGGACAAAGTTGGATATTCAAGAGATTGCTAACGTCAAAAAGATAACGCCAATTGCGCCAGCAGTTTTATATGCGGAATTTTCTTCAAAAGAATTTGGGTTAATCACCATGAACGCAACTAAATGGTTCCCTAGAAATAAGCATCGTCAATATGCAATTTTCTGGTTTGGAATGGCGTTTATATTAATAATAATTTCTGGAGTTTATTACCGTCAAAGTAGGAAAGCTTAGTTAAAGAAACTTCTTTTCTTTTCACGTTCAGCAACGCGTGTGCCTTCAATCTTAGCAGAGAACTGCTTTTGTGTTTTGCTGACAAGCACTTTCAGGTTTGCTTTATCGGTACCAACCAGCTCTTCACCAATCGGTAAATCAACGGAACGAGGGTTCTTATGAACACCATTTACAAGCACTTCATAATGCAAGTGCGCACCTGTTGAACGACCTGTTGTACCTACATAACCAATTACTTGTCCTTGTTTAACGCGTGTACCAGCCTTAACCTTAATACGGCTCATATGCGCATAAGCAGTTTTAAGTTTCGAATTGTGACGCAAGCGAACATACTTACCGTAGGAGCTAAACCAGCCAGCCTTCTCAACAATAGCATCGCCAGCCGCATAAATAGGTGTCCCAGAAGGAGCAGCAAAATCAATACCTTTATGCATCTTACGATAGCCTAAAACCGGGTGGCGTCTTAAACCATAGCCAGAGGACATACGCGCACCATCAATTGGTGTCTTCATCAATGTTCTTTTAATACTGCGTCCATCAGGTTGGAAGTAATCAATCTTACCGCTTTTCATTTTGTAACGGTAAAGAGGGATTTCGCGATTATTTAGCGTTAGTTTTGCGTATAGAATATTACCGTTCTTCTCGACATATCCTGTATCTGTTTCATAGCTTTCATAAAGAACTTCTAATTTATCTTTCGGACGAAGATCACGTTGGAAATCAACATTCCATGAATAAATACGAATAGCTTCTGCGACAATCCCTTTAGGAATACCAGCCTTAGCAGCAGAGCCATAAAGCGAGACTTCAACTTGCATTTGTTTAGCTTTGACAACGCGCTCAACTTTTTTCCTCTTCAAGTCTGCGGAGAAGCCATCCCCCATGCGCGCCACAACAAGTGTTTTGATTGGGTTTAACTTAATAGATAAATCTTTAAGCGGCGGCTCTTCATCTTTGTTTTTAGGCTTATCAAAATTCATCGCGATTTCTTGACCAGCTTTTAGATGACGCGGGTTATAATGTTTCGCCATTGCTTTAATAATCTGAGTAGTTTCAGAATTCCCAACACCCTCTTTTTCCATTACAACGCCAAGAGCGTCTCCTGGATTAATCTTAACAATACGGTTAAGCGGTCTTTCTTTAAGCGGTTTTTCAATGTTCTTGTGCGCCATAACAGAAGCCAACGAGAATTGTCCGTAAAGGTTCTCATCAAAATCTATCGTTTCTTGGTCATTTGTTCCATAAGCAGGAGCAATATTTGCCAGGCTTGCTACGTTCACTTCTTTAAAGCCATTAAAGCCAGAACCTGATTGAAAAATTGGAGATTGTGTCGACATACCCAGCGCCACTAAAATGGCGGTTACAAACACATATCGAAGACGTAAAGTATTATTGCGCGTGAACAAGTGACGCTGCCTCATGCCGACACGGCGTGACACAGAATCAATCACCCAAACTGCTCTTTTAGCAATACCGCTTAGAAGCAAGCTAAAGGCTGCAATGACAATTTTAAATACAAACATACTTTACCGTTTTTAAAACTAAAAAAACTTTATTAATTATGCCTTAAAATCTTCTAAATAGACATATTTAATAAAAGTTGAACTAAGGGCTGTGGATAGCACAAATATCCCTGTAATATCAACTATTTCATAAAAGATTTAATAAATTACTTTATTTTCATAAAATTCGAAACAATAATTCGTTAAATTGACCAAACCTAAGCCTAGACACCACACTTAGACGAAATCACTTGGTAAGCTTTACCTGACCCTTTAAGGCTAAAAGTGTCCGTCGTTTTGGTTCCACGTTTAGAAACACCATTTACAACCATGTCCGTCCCCTGACGAATGGCTCTTGATAGCGCTTTATCAGCCGCTGCATCCGCTGCCCACGCTGTGTCATCTTGTGTAAATAGCTTATATGTTCCGCCGTTCACTCTAATGGTCACTTCACTGCCATCCTTGTATGGATAGCCTGTGATGTAGCTGAAAACATCTGTTGTTTTCTCAGATGGGCGGTGCGTTACCAGTGCATAAATCTTTCCACGGCTCGTGTAATTACCAACCGCATTTTTAGGCGTCGCTGCCATGTAGCAAACTTTATTACCATTCTCTGTGAACATATAAGTTGACCAATCACCATGCGTTTCCAATAAACGTGGTTCTGATGCTTGTGCAGCGCCTGACGCAACAATTAAAGCCGCAAAAAGTAGACATGATAGTGATAATAAACGGACCATAGTGATCTCCTCGTTAATAAATATATTCCAACAGATGTAAATTTAATTCATGGCAAATTTAAGGAATTTCTGTGGGTTTACAATAGTAAATTGTCAAATTTGAAGAAAATCTTCAAAATCTTTATTTAGTTCGGACTTTACGCCGATGTCCGTGGTGTTGGGTTGGGGGTAACATTTCTTCTGGACCCCCTGCTTTTACAGGTCTGTCAGCAAATTTTCCAATAGAAATTAAGCGGTCATACATTGTTAAGGCTCCTGCAACACCAACATTAATGCAGAACTTCATTGGAATTTTAATTGTATGGCTGGTTTTTGCTAACATTTCAGGTGATAAATCCCCCATTTCTGGTCCTAAAACATATGCAGCGCGTGTAGGATGACGGAAGCTAGGAAGCTCAACAGAGTCTTCCATAAATTCAACGCCCACTAACTGACACCCTTTGGGTAAGTTCATATCTTCAACACTATCCCACACGTGAAAGGGCATATGATCAAACGCCCCTGACGTATCAGATACTCGGACCGCATTAACATCGATTTCAGGGCGGACGACAAAGAAAAAACTTGCTCCGAACGCATGCGCAGAACGAACTAAATTACCCAAGTTTTGTTCCTTGCTAATGCCTTCAACACCCATACCAAAATATCCGCGAGCCATCATCTTATGCTTCTCCTACACCGATTACTTTTTCAATACGGTCTATTGCTTTATTCAGCTTCTCTTCAGAAACCGCAAAACAAAGCCTGACCCAACCTTTACAGTCATTACCAAAGGCACAACCAGGCGTTAAACTTATTCCGCCCTCATCAATAAGACGTTTTGTAAACGCCAAGCAATCCTCTTCGCCATCAACCTTAAAAAACGCATAAAATGTTGATTTGGGGTTCGCAATTTTCACGCGTGGGTTTGTTCCCAAACGCTTCATCAATAAATCAATATTTGATTGCCACAAATCCATTTGCTCTTGAATAAAAGCTTCGCCGTCCTGTAGAGCTTTAATACCGCCAAACTGAGTAAATGTGGGTGGTCCCATATTATCATATAAGGCAATATCTCGAATAACTTCTTCCGCACAAGGTGGACCAACAAGCCAGCCCAAACGCCAGCCTGTCATAGCCCACGCCTTAGAAAAGCTGTTAATCACCATCAATAAATCATCTTCCTTTGCGACATCCAAAAAGCTTGGCGCACGCACTTCACCGTAGACAGCACGATTATAAACTTCATCAGAGACAATCCAAATGTTGCGTTCACGCGCAAAGTCCAACAGTTCCTTCATCTGCTCTGTACCCATAACCCAGCCCGTTGGGTTCGACGGAGTTACTACTAAAATAGCCTTAGTCTTTGACGTACAAGCAGACATAACCGCTTCCAAATCTAAATTCCACGCACTATTTGCATCATCATAAGTAAGAGGTACCTGAACAGTATGAGCTTCAGCGACTTCAACAGCGCCGAGTAAATTCTTCCAGATTGGTGTAATTGCAACGACTTCATCATCAGTGTCCAAAATGCTTGTCAGCCCCAAATGCATTGCCGTTGTTCCTGAAGACGTCATAAATACGCGGTTGCTAGGGACATCTAATTCAAACACACGTTTGTAATAATCGCTTATTTCCTGCCTTAACGCAGGCTGCCCTAATACTGGACCATAATGGGTCTTGCCTTCTTTAAGCGCCTGATAAGTAGCGTCGGAGATAAAGTCTGGCGTAGGAGCACATCCTTCCCCCTGCGCCAATGAAATCACATCTTCCTTGCCCCAACCATAACGAAGAATATCAGCTGCAGTATTCGCTGATAAGCTTTGTACAACGCGTCGAAACGACCCTTTATTATTGTTTTGTTTATCCAACATCACTCTATTTAACTTATATTTTATCAAAGATTGTAATTAAGCACTTTTCGTAGCAAAATTCACCCATAAAGACGTCATATTTAATTATATTGTCTTTATATGTAACTTTTAACGCGTTTCGCGCGAAATATCATTTAATTACACATATCACACCAAGGAGATAAAATGAAAAAATTACTATCAATTCTAGCCCTAATACTCGTCAGCTTTGCTGGCACAGCATCGGCTATGGACGCATGGACAAAAAAACCTATGCCCAAAATAGCAACTCAAGGCTCAACAATGTCAGAAACTGCCATGGCTCAAAGAGCGCCTGTGACAGCTATTATGTTCTTTTCACAACAATGCACCTCATGCAAAATTCTTGATCCAAGAATGAAAAAAGCAATGCAGGCTGTTAACACAGACAAAATCAATGTCGTAACATTCGATTTTTCTAATAAAGATGCCATTGCACAAACAAGAACAACAGCAGAAGAAAATGGATTGTCTGACGTTCTACAAAGCTACGGCGCCAAGACTGGTTACGTTGTTTTATTAGATGCTAGCGGTAAAGAGATTGATAAAATTAAAGTTGATCACGATGAAAAAGAAATCGCGAACAAATTAACGAATGCAATCATCGCATCACTATAAAAAGTAACACTTAGGAAGAACCAATCATGATGAACACTCTACTAAACATAAGTAAAAAATATATCTCTATATTTTCTGTTATCTTATTAATGACTGGTTTTTCCTTTACCGCTCACGCCGAAACAACTGATGAAGAACCTGACAACTATGTGTCAGTAAGTATTTTTGCTGATAAGACTCAAGTCTCTGGCGGAGAAACTATCACACTCGGGATTGAAAATACTCTTTACCCTAAATGGCACTATTACTGGCTTAACCCAGGCGATTCAGGGACAGCACCTACGATAGAATGGGAGTTACCTGAAGGCTTTTCAACAAGCGCTATTCAATGGCCAACGCCACAAAAAATTCCATATGACATTCTAACAAACTATGCTTACGAAAATACAACAACGTTAATCCAAGAACTAAATGTTCCTGATACAGTTAGCGCTGAACCAATCGAAATTACAGGAACAATAAATTTTCTTGTTTGCCACGACATCTGTATTCCTGAATCACACGACATCTCATTTACTTTAAATGGTGATCAAAACGCAGAAGCTGATAAAGTTAAAACTGCCCTTGAAAAATTACCTGTTAGCGTTGACTGGAAAAGTGAATTTTCAAATAACGGTACAGATTTTATTATTACTGTAGATACAAACAACCAAGATATTATAAGCGCAAATGCTGTGACATTATTTCCTGAAGAATGGGAGCTAATTGATAACAATGCTCCCGCAACCATTACTAAAACGGATAATGGCTTCACTGTTTCCCAAACGGCTGGCGAGCGTGACTTATCCGAAGTAAGGGAAGTTCCTGTTGTTCTAGCTTACGGAATTAAAGGCGACAAAAATGCAGTGCGTTTAATTGCAACACCGTCCAAAACCTTGGCGTCAGCCCCTCCTGTAGCGCTTATCCCTACAGAAGCAACGCCTGTCATAGACGCACCAACAGAACCCACTACCGGTATGACAAAACCAAAAATGAGCGCGCTACAAGCAATCATTTACGCCCTTTTAGGCGGTATCATTTTAAACCTAATGCCTTGCGTTTTTCCTGTTCTATCAATGAAAGCTCTTAGCCTAATGCAACTACAGGGCAAGGAAGAAAAGAAAGCGCGTATGTATGGCATCAGTTACACTGCGGGTATTCTTTTAAGCTTTGGGCTTATCGCAGGAATTTTAATTGCTCTTAAATCAATTTTGGGCGCGCAAATTGGTTGGGGTTTCCAACTTCAAAATCCAATTGTTATTTCACTTCTTATCTACCTAGTTTTCATTATAGGTCTAAACATGATTGGTCTTTTCGAATTCTCAGGAAGAATGGGAAATGTTGGACAAAAGCTTACTGAAAAATCTGGCAACCAAGGCGCTTTCTTTACTGGTGTATTAGCTACTCTCGTTGCAACACCTTGTACAGCACCCTTTATGGCAGGCGCCATTGGCGTTGCCTTAACGCTACCTGCTGCCGTTGGTATCATAATTTTCCTATCCTTAGGATTTGGCTTAGCTCTCCCTTACTTAGCGCTATGTTACATTCCAGCTCTAAGAAAAAAACTTCCAAAACCTGGCGCATGGATGGAAACATTCAGACAGTTTCTATCATTCCCAATGTTCTTAACAGCAGCGTACCTAACATGGGTTTTATCAAACCAAGTTGCTGGTACTGGCTTGCTTTATATACTAGTCGGATTAATCGGTATTACTTTCTTAATTTGGTATTCAAACCTAAGCAGTAAAAAATCTGGCTTAAGAAAAACTATTATTGCCCTATTGGTAATATTAATCGCGTTAATTCCATTTTATCAAAAAACAGCAACGACTTCTGCAAACTCAAACGCAGAGCAAACACAAAAAATTGGTGAAAACTGGACAGCGTATTCAAACGCAAAACTTGCTTCAGTTTTACAAACTAAAGATCCTGTTTTTGTGAATATGACAGCGGACTGGTGTATAACGTGTAAAATCAACGAACGTATAGCGTTATCGCCACAATCAACAAAACAGATATTCAACGATATGAATATTCAATATTTAAAAGGTGATTGGACAAACCAAGATGCGGAGATTACGCAGTACCTTACGAAATTTGGACGTAGCGGTGTACCGCTTTATGTTTACTACCCTGCCCCAGATACAGATACAGAAACTGGTATAAGACCAGAGCCTGTTTTACTACCTCAAATTTTAACAAAAGGGCTTATCAAAAAAACTCTTTTATAAATTACTAAACTAACTAACCCCTTAAGAAAGGACTACTACAATGAAATATACAATTCTTGGCATTATCGCACTTGGCGTTATAGCGACATTTGCTTTTGTAACAAACTCACCTTCAGCAATGGCTTCCAAGGCTGTTGTTGGCGAAATGGCACCAGACTTTACAGCCGTTGATTCAAACGGCGAGTCACATAAGTTAAGTGACTTTAAAGGCAAAAACGTTGTGCTTGAATGGTCAAACCACGAATGTCCATACGTTGTAAAACATTACAGCGTTGGCAACATGCAAAAACTTCAAAAAGAAGCCATTGCTGATGATGTTGTGTGGTTGAAAGTATTATCTTCCGCTCCTGAGAAACAAGGTCACGTATCAGGCGAGCAAGCAAACTCAATTGCCGAAGAAAAAGGCTCTACCTCAACAGCTATCCTTATGGATCCAGCTGGTGATATTGGTAAGCTTTACGGCGCTAAAACAACGCCTCATATGTATGTGGTGGACGCTGAAGGTAAACTTGCTTACGCGGGCGCAATCGACAGTGATTCAAGCTACAAGGCTGAATCAATCGACGGTGCTACAAACTATGTAATGGCTGCCTTAGGTAACCTTCAAGATGGTAAGCCAGTGGAAGTAGCGAATACGAAACCTTATGGTTGTGGTGTAAAATACTAATTTGCACGCTTTAAAATTCCTAAAAAGACCTCTTGGAGACGCTTCAAGAGGTCTTTTTTCTATAAAAACGGCTAAATTCTCATATTTTTCTATTCAGATTCACCGATTCATATTATGGTATTAGTATTAACACTTGGTTGATTCTCTCTATGGTCCAGCAAAATACATCAAAAAAAACGTCGCGAACTAATCGCTCGCCCTCGATATCAGATCAAAAAGCTTTCAATAAGCTTCAAGAATCAGCACGTCTTGTCACTGACGAAAGTGGAACAATCATTTTTACAAATGAAGCATTCCAAGACATAACGGGCAATGACGCAGATCTTACAGGTAAAAATATTTTAGACATTTTAAGTGTTGGTAGCGCGCCTTCTAAGAAATCCAACAAAATTGACCATATTAAAAACGGCCTTCAAACAGCGTCCCTCAAAACATCAAAGAAAAAGCTCTCCTTTCAATTTGATTGGGTAGAGACTTCAAAGAACAATAAATATTTAATCGTATCTGCCGAAGACGCCATTTCGGAACAAAGCGCAACCTCCTCTAATGTCTTTGACGACATCAGCTTAGAGGCACAAATTATTATTGATGCAAACGGTATAATAGAAACTGCCAATAATGTGTTCAGTGATCTAATTCAAAAAGACGCCTCCAGTACAAAGTTCATAGATTTGATTTACGTCCAAGATCAACCTCTTGTTGAACAATCTCTTAGCACTTCAGAGCCAATACCTTTCGAGGCACGCTGCGTTGTAAATGAGACAGATTTAATAACGATGAGATGGAATTACAAGATTGAAAATAATCGCACTTATCTCGTTGGTCAGAACATTACAAACGAAGCAGAGATTAGTCGGTTAGCACAAAAACACGAAAAAGAATTAAGCGAAGCAGAGGCTATCGGACATTTAGGTCAATGGCGTTGGGAAGTTGGCGCTGAAGACCTAAGCCTATCATCACAAATTTATCAAATCTTTGATATAAGCGCAGATGAGTTCTCACCGACTTTAGACAACATGAACGCGCTAATATTTAAACGTGATTCAGGGCGAATGGCACAGATTTTTCAACGCGCTATCATTGAGAAAAACGACTATGACGTTGACTTTCGCATCACAAGACCTGATGGAGAAATCCGCTACATCAAATGTGAGGGACGTTGCGAAATAGACGTTGCCGAAGATGATGTTGTGGCGCTCTACGGCATCATGCAAGATGTGACTGAAACAACGCTTCGTGAACTTGATTTAATGAAAGCAAAGAATAGTGCGGAGCGCGCCTACGCTGCCAAAACACAGTTCCTTGCCAATATGAGCCATGAATTACGTACGCCGTTAAATGCCATTATTGGTTTCTCTGAGATGATGCAGCGCCAATTACTGGGACCTATAGGCACAGAAAAATACTTGGAATATATTGGTGGTATCCGTGAGAGCGGTGAACACTTATTAGATTTAATCAGCGATATTTTGGATATGTCTAAAATCGAAGCTGGTAAATATGAGTTAAATTTAGAAAAATTCAACGTATCTAAACTAATAAGAATGGCCGTCCACATGATGGAGGGGCGTGCACTAGATTCAAACATAAAAATTAAAGTAAGCGCGAAGAATGAAGACCGTCAAATAATTGCCGACCGTCGCGCGCTCATGCAGATGGTACTAAACTTGCTATCAAATGCCGTTAAGTTCTCTCACCCTGATAGCACAGTTAAAATATCTGTTATCGAGGGCGAAAAATATTTATCTATCAAAGTTGACGATCAAGGTATCGGCATTCCAGCAAATAAATTAGCAAATATTACACAGCCTTTTGAACAAGTTGAGTGTGATTATACTCGAGAATATGAAGGTTCAGGATTAGGATTAGCAATTACAAAAGAATTAGCCGAAATCCATGGTGGAACCCTCCACATAGAATCGACACTAGATGTTGAGGGTTCCACC
>JAMASZ010000317.1 GCA_023301585.1 Alphaproteobacteria bacterium
GAGTGATGACGTGACTGAACTTTTTCGCGTCTACACGAGCTGAGCTAAACAGCCAGCAGCGACGGCAGGGAGGGCCGCGAGATGAGATAAGACTTAGCGGAAGTCTCATCTCGGCCGAGAATACATCGCACTGACGTAGACGATGGCGTATATACAATAAAACACCACAGCGGCAGGGAGGGCCGTGGCAGAACACGAGACGATAGACTTCCAACATGATTCAGCAGAAATAATGTTGGCAAGATCCAACAAGGGTCGGCAAAAACGATGCCGGTCTCATCGAAGAAGAAGGTCGGCAAGAGAAGCAATACAAAGAAGAAGATCGCGAAGAAGACAAAGACAAAGAAGCGTGCGTCGACAAGGGCGCTTGTGACTCCTTCGCCCGTGCAGCAGCAGCAGCGGCAGCACCAGCAGCAGCAGCAGCAGCAGCAGCAGCGGCAACAGCAGTACTACTCTCCATACCCGCAGAATTTCAATCCCCACTACCAGCCGTACCCGATACACCAGCAGTATTACTATCCCAACGCGTACGGCAACTACGTCAATCCCATGAAAGGGTACCACGCGGGGTACGGTGGTTTGGTGGACCTTGGAATTGGTCTCGGTTTGTTGAACCGGACGAAAGGAAGCCCCGGGCCACAGGGAATTCCGGGCCGTGATGGACGTGATGGAGTACCGGGTGCGCCGGGTATGCCTGTGCCCGTGCCTCAGCACGGAGGTGTACCCATGCCACCGCCCAGTCAGAGGGCGTCGCCCGTGGCCGCGGGTGCGGGTATGCCACCGCCCCCGCCACCGCCCCCGCCACCATCCCAACAATTTCATCCTCAAACCCCAGTCGGAGGTTCTCCAGAGGTAGTCGTGCGGCCTAATCCTGGAGCACCCGTCCGTAGTAGCGCACCACCGGAACTCGGCCGACGACGACTCAGTTTCGGAGCAGAAGGCGCTGGAGCGGAAAGGGTGGAAGCACCACCTCGGATGTCGCTCGATTTTGGGAAAAGGCGAGGGGGACGCCCCTCTCCCGCGGCCGCTCCCTCGGGCGCCGAGCAAACAAGTGGCGCTGGCGCTGGGACAGATAGTTTCGGATTTTACTTTTGATTCCTCAGTGCGACCACGACAACGACCGCGATGACACACGCACACGCACATGCACATACACATGCACATCTGACCACCCGTCTTTTTACGCGTTGATCGACCGGTTCAATCACGAGTCTGCACCTCATCTTGACATTTTTATTGGCCGGCTCTGTGCACCCTAGCGACGGAGACGAGGGAGAACAAGTCGCTCTGAACTGTTCGTACTTGTCTACGACTGCCTGCAAGCTGGTCTCTTGTTTGTGGCCGATTTTTTCGTTGACCTTGTTGTGTATGATGAAGAGCCACTCGAACAGCTTTTGTCTCGAGTGCACGTATTTCTCGATCGGAATTTCGGTGAGGAAAACAAGGTACGATTCTCTGCAGAATCGGCACGGCAAGACGTGCCCCGCGCTCTTGAAGAAGGCGGTGTATTTGTGTTTGGTATGCCCCCTCATGTTGCCGCGAATTTCGTCGTATTCGTCCGGATCAACGGGGTAACCAGCGGCGACGCAGTGGAGGAAAAACCATCCAGGCGATCCCCAGGTGCTCGTGCACAAACCATTGTTGTTGATTTTTGTTTCATCGTTCATTATTTTCAGAGTTCTACGACCAAGTTGAATACAGCGTTACAACCAGGCAAACAAAATAAAAGAAAAAGACCGAGCCAAAACCACTCTAAAATTACATCCCAACTACATTACGCGCGGCATCTTGCGCGCGTCCGACTCCGACTCCGACTCCGACTCCGACTCCGACTCCGACTCCGACTCCGAAGACGTGTCGCCCGCTACTGCTGCGTCCAGAGCGCGCTTGAGGCCAATAATTGACCCGTGTTCCACACTCTCCGCATCCTCTGCCCCCTGCGATACACTCTCCGCATTCTCTTCCCCCTGCGATACACTCTCTGCGCCGTTGCCGGCACTTTCATTCTGCACAGGTTCATCAACAGCACCGCCGCCGTCGTTATTGGCGTTGCCGTCGTCGTTGTTGTTGGCGTTGTCGCCGTCGTTGTTGTTGGCGTTGTTGTTGGCGTTGTCGCCGTCGTCGTCGTCGTCGCTGCTGTCGTCGTCGCTGCTGCTGTCGTCGTCGCTGCTGCTGTCACTCGAGCTGCTGTCACTCGAGCTGCTGTCACTCGAACTGTCGTCGCCGTCGCCATCGCCATCGCCGTCGCCACCCCCCTCTTGCGGCACGGCTCCCGCCGCCCCCACCCCCCTCTCTTCACAAACTTCTTCCTCGGGCACCCACAGCGCCATGGTCCGGGGGTCGACGTGAGCCCTGCGCGGATCCATACTCCGTCTCGTGTCGTTCAGCCAGTCCGCGGACGGCCGTGGGAGCGCGGCGTCCTCCGTCCACAGGTACTCGGTCCCGACGCCGCCCTTGAACTGGGAGCTGATCGTGGTGAGCTTACCGTCTCGGAGGAACACCCAGTACTTCGTGCGGATGGTCGACGTCATGTTGCGCTCCGGCCCCGGCCCGCCGTCTACGACAAGCATGCCGTTGACAACGTCCCTCAGGGTGTCGTCCTTCAGCAAGCAGTCCAGGCTGGCGTTGTCGACGATCCTGTCCATCTGCTGGACCATGATGGTGCCGTCCTTCCTCTTCACCCTCTTCTCCCAGATGCGCCTCTCGCTCTCGGGCAGCGCCATGTTTTTCTTGTTGAAGGCGATCAGCGCCGAACGATCGAGCTGGAGCTCCGCCGACACGCTCCGCATGTGGTCCACCTTGTCCTTGTTCGTGGGTCTCTGCACGGGTGTTGATTTTAAAGACGAAGGCTGGACGGTCCGACGAGACCGCGGCTTGTACACGACCTTCTTTGACTGGGGTGGCGGTGGCGACGACGACGACGATGACGATGACGACGACGATGACGATGACGATGACGATGGCGATGGTGTGGCCGACGTGAGCGACGAAACGATCGTCTCCAGTTGCAGAATCCGCTCCTCGAGCTTGGTCACACGATCTTGCGACGCCCTGATATCCTTGTAGTTCTTCTGCATGTTGGCGTGGTTCTTGTTGATGCTCTTCAGGTCGTACCTCTGATTCTTCTCGATCAACGACAGTCTGGCGCCTGTGGGGCTTGGCGATGATGATCGCGAGTTTGACATGTCACTCTAAAACCTAGAGAGGAGTGGAGAGTGGAGAGTGGAGAGTGAGGAAGTGAGGAGTGAGGGGGTGGGGGTGGGGGAGGAGGAGGACGAGGAGGAGGACGGCGAGATCCAAAATTTGACGTTCCGATTCGAATCCACCGAATCGACGGGTGACGAGGTCGTGCGTGATTTGACGACATGGAAGATCGCAAAAATAATGTCACATCGGCCCCGTATCGTTCGGTGATACGGGACTTAGGTTAAGTCTCATCTCAAACACCTACCCCGCGCCTCTCGTACTGGATCCAAAGTCCCTTGATTCCAAAGTGAAACTCGGCCACCGCAGGCAGGTCGCCGCGGTGTCCTTGGCCCCGCATCGCTCGGTGATACGGGACTTACGTTAAGTCTCATCTCAAACACCTACCCCGCGAAACGCGCGACCTCCGAGTCAACCGCGTACTGGATCCAAAGTTCCTTGATTCCAAACGTGAGACTCGACCACCGCAGGCAGGTTGCGTCCTTGGCGTCCTTGGCGTCCTTGGCGTCCTTGGCGAAAGCTTCGATGAGGCTTGCGATGTTTACAAGTCGTTGAGGCACGGGCGCAAACAGCTTCATTAGGGTTAAAACAAAAACAAAAACTTAAAAAAATGCCATTTATGAGGCCCTCGTCAGGCACAGGGACATAAAATTTTGGAGTAAAATTTGGTCGACGGGTGGGGACTCCGGGCGCCACATTATATAATATTTGAAAGCAAGCAACAATGCCAACCTCCAAGCTTTTCTCCACGATAGAAACGTGCGCGGAGGCCATACGGTGCATCCGCGCACACATCAAGCAGGAAAACTGGAAGACATCGTACGATCGCGTGATGCAGTCTCTGCCCGCCGAGGACAAGACGGAGCACGCGCACACGAACCTGACGAAGGCGTGCATGGAGTTCGTGAAGGCCGAGGTCTTCGACAAGGACCCGGCGTCCGACCGCAAGGCCAGGATCGCCTTCTGCGTGGCAATGTCGATCGCGACCGATAGAGCGCAGACCGGCCTGGCCAAGGAGATCTGTGATCGTCTACGGAAAGTTGAAGACTTCAACCGGCACCTCATGACCGAGGTGTTCAATCTGTCCGTCGTCACGGAAAGAGTGCGCACTCTCTTGGACGACGTCATAGTACACCGGAAGAAACACGTCAGCAGAGACGTCCACCACGAGCTGCGCGTGGAATTCGTGCTTCTGTTCTTCGGCATCGTGGAAAGCATCCTTCGCCGCGGCCACCATGATGAGATCCACCACCACCACCACCACCACCACCACCATTTCGCATTCGGCGAAGCGGGGTCCTTTGCGACCAGCGCATCGCCGTCCGACATGACCAACGCTCGCGACATCCTGGAGAAGCACGCGTCCGCGATCGCCGCCATGTGTGGACCGTGCTTCAACCTCAAGGCGCTCAAGACAAGGCCTATGAGACTCAACCTCTTTCCGGCACACGGCGCTCCTCCGCAAACGACGACTCTGGGAACCGATCCCGTGGACTTCGCCGGCTGCGGCGTCGATGCGCTAACATCGTCCCTCCTCTCCGATTCCAAAGAGACCCGCACCTTTCTGGACATCATCTTCGCCATCGTGTCGCTTTCCCACAAGACTCCCGTCGACACTTTAGAGACCATCAAGCTAAACACGACAAAGACCTTTCTCCTGGAGAATGTGCTGGACAAGACCGATGCCGATTATTTTCTGCAGAAAGACAAGGACGCCAAGGCCATCCGAGAGTCAAATATTCTTTTGAAGAATCAAGTCGAGACCCTCGCCCAAAAGATGAGCGCCACCGAAGCCAAGCTCGACGACACGCTCCACCTCCTTCGGCAACAGCGGAGTAGGGCTTCGGAACTGGAGGACGACAAGGAAAGCCTGATGGCGAGGATCCGGAGCCTCGCGTTCGAGGCTGAGATGGCGGAAAGCAGGTTGGACGCTGGCCACGAGGATATCACCTCTCGCCTGAACCAATCTGTACTGGAAAAGGACCGCCTACAAAAGGTCTGCGAAGAACAAAAGAAAAAGTATGCCGCCGTCATCGGAGAAAAGAAGCGCACGCGCGACATGTACGAGGATCGGCTCGCCCAGGTCAGCGCCGACAAGAAACGCGTCTTCGGCCTGTACGAGGAGGAGAAGACCAAGGTCGCCGTGGCCTTGGAAGAAACCAAGAGGCTCAAGGACACCATTGACGGCAAGAGCCCCCGCGTCGATCGTCCCAAGATATGCCCTCACCAGCTCTTCGACTCCATGTATTTCGGGAGTGGGTACCGGACGCCCTGACTGTCAAGTAAATTCAAGGATTAATTAATGGTTATTTCCATCCCATGTGCGGAAACATTGATATCTTTTCCCGCAGCAACTTGAAATTGGCCAAGTTGCACATCGCCTTGAAAAGGGTTGGGTAGACTGTTGATCGAAACCTTTCCGACGAACCTGGTCGATTGCATGGCGTTACGCACCATTGTGACATGCCTTCTTGTGATTTTCGGGTCACACCCAAACTCAAGGCGAAGTTCCGTGTCTGTGGCTGGGTTCGTCGACGGGTCCGGATTGCTGAGGGCGTGGATGACGAGCATTACCGCTTGTGCCCCCGTGGCACCTCGGGCAAAGACCTGAAGACGTGCCGCGACAGTGAGTGCGTGGTTTGGCAGTTGCTGTATCGGAACCTCGTGTGATTTGAACAAGTTTCTGGGTTCTTCCCTGAGTACAAGTGGTTGCCGGACAATGTCGTCAAACTCCATTTTAACTCTCAATCCCGAATCAGGTACCATCATGTGCATGAGCTGCACCATGTCATCAATCATGTGTGTTGGAAATTGGGCATGAGTAGGTATATCGAGCGTCCCGTTCGAGATGAAGGTCTGGGCCGGATAGCCGCCAGCGTTGATGCTATCGAGAAGCTGTCCGAGAGCTTGTCTACACGCGCCTGTTCCTGCATTTCGCTGAACCACGAAAGGCGTGTTGCCATGGTGAAGTATAGCGCGCACGGTGTCTAGAAAATGGTAGTCATTGTCTACTTCACAGCAACGCGGCCGTCCCGGATTGTGCAGCAGCTCCGTGCCAATGACACAGCCGATGTTTGGGTCGCCCAAGGCGCACCGCTTCCCACCGGGACATCCATACGCGCAGTATGCGGCGTCGTTCATTATTTTGCACACACTGTTTACATAATAAATGAAGGAAAACACGATAAACGCAGGATGAAAAAATTCAAAATCTTAAAATCTTAAAATCTAGAATGGTGTACGGGGTAGCAATCTTTCATGAATTGAAGGATGGATTGGCGTGATACGCACATTGCCAAGTCCCGGCCTTTGTGCACCAGTTGAATGGGTCGGTAATGATCGTCCTGCAGCCACAAGCAAATGTACAAGTCTTTGTTTCGCGTCAGATCTTCGGGAACGCTCAACGGTTCCGTGATTGCCTCGTCAATCACCACCACGGCGATCGAACAGCCGAGAGACTTGAGAAAAGCGCCGAACGTCACCGTGTCCACCCAACAGTTGGTGAAGAGGACGTGTTCCGCCATATCGATCAAACAATCAAAAGCGGGTTTGTCGTCGGCGCTCGCGATTTCGTTGTAAGCATTCAAATCGGCCTGATCGATGCTGACCGACGTCATGTACCTTACGAACGTCGGCGTGAAGTTGTCCGGGGACTCCACGCCCAGTTCGAGGAACCCGTGCCAGTAGTCTCTCAATAAATTGCGAATTTTGTGATTATCCTTCCAGATGTGCAAGGACCCGTTCAGGGCCATCGCAATGGACGAAAAAAAGCACGAACCGTCCGCATCCACAGAGTGCAACCTAATCGACCAATCCTCAATCATGAATGGATGGAGTGTTACATAAACATAAACTTGACGATACATAACTATTCGACTCCGACAAACGAATTAGCAAGGATCTCACTCGTCTTCATCAAAACGCTGCTTGAGCAACCAGTCCTTGTCCATGCGCTCGGGACCGCCACGGCTCCGACGTTGCTTCTTGTCGACATGGTACTGTTTGCAGTACGACTCCGTGGACTTGTACCCGGCCTCATTGAGCTTCAGTCGACGGTTTTCACGCTCGTAGCCTTCCAGCTCTTGGTCCTTGCTCGCCAGAGTCTTGAGGACTGAGCGAAACCTCTCTTCTAGAGTGGAATAACTGTCAAGCTCCTCCCCCAAATCCAAGTTCCTCTTTTTCAAAACTGATATCTCCTCCTTCAGCACGGAGTTCTCCTCTTCCGACGACGCCAGCCTTGCCTCAAGAGCGGCGTGGTCCTCAGTCTTGGACATCGTCTCAGGCACTTCGCCTACTTTCGACGTACCCAGGACCGTTTCCATGAAATATTTCTTCACAGACTCCAACTGCAAGTCACGGAACGTCGCCTCCGGCCCACGCATTGGAAGGCAGATGAGGGCCCTCATTATCTCCACGAATTCGTCCTTCCACGGCTTATCATCAAGGCTGGCGCGAAGGGTGTCCGTCGTAGCCAGTTGGAAGTCGATGTGTTCCCGGCCGATAACCACGCCAGGGAGCTGACCTCCGGGTGGAAACAAATTGTTACGCACCCGAGGTTTCTTCAGAGCTTCCATATTGAAGCATAGCCAGTACTTGTCGGCGATCGATGAAACATGTTCGTCCAAAATCTTCTCCGCCGCCTCGACATAGTCCGCTGTCAGGCCCGCCGGGTATCCGAAGTCGCTCAGAGATTGGCCGCGGAGTACGAGACTCTTCACAAGTTGAAAGTAAAGGAGGACAAACTCCACTCGGCTTTCGTGATCGATCAACGCGGCTATGTCCTTCCTCTTCTTCTTTTTTCCCGGAGACATGACTGCATCTAACAGCGCCAGGATTCTGTCGTTACACAGAGACAGGTTGAACATCTTGGTCATCATGTGCTTGTCGTAATTTTCAACGCCTTGGAAACGCTTGCAGAATTCCTTCGCCAATACGCAGTCGTCGTCATCGTGATCGTGATCGTGTCCGATGTAGATGGCGACGTAGAGCGCGATGCTGATCTTGCGATCCGAGGTGACCGAAGTGCCAAAACTCCCCTTGAGATACTCGAGGGCGGCTGTAACCAAATTGGTGTTGGTGTACACCGTTGCCTTCTCGGCAGGTAGATGTCGCATGATTTCTTTGAACGAGTCGTGAGACGATTTCATAAGACCATCTTCGCCTTTCAGAAGAAAACGAACCGCGTCAGCGCAGGTTCCGATCCTCCTTGACAGCTCCGATGGCGGAGTCATGACGAGAATTTTTGAGTGGTCGTGTGTTGAGAAATTCAAAATTATATTTTCATGAAACAATTGAACACCGAAGGTCGCGGTTTTTCGCGACCTACGTGAAACTGCTTCCAGTGCCTATTTTCTACCGAAAGCTCGGTTTACTCCCTGCAACACTAGTTCTTGCAACACTTGGTACTTGAAACGATTGTGCCAGAGTCATTCTCGGCACTCTTGCTAAAAAAAAGGGTCCAAACTCAGGTCTGTGGCG
>JAMASZ010000318.1 GCA_023301585.1 Alphaproteobacteria bacterium
CGACGACGGCGGCCCACCGGACGACAGCGGCCCATCAGACGACAGCGGCCCATCAGACGACGAGCCGGAAGACCACGACCGCGGAATGCCGAACGACGACACAAACCCCCTGAGATTCAGGCTCAAGGCATCAGCAGAGAAGTTCGACATCACAACCCAGAAGGACCGGTGGGACCTGTGGCGCCAACAATGGAACGCCTTCCTGGTGATCTCCGGCATCAAAAGCCTGGTCACGACCACGGACAACGCCGAGGACCCGGCAAAACTCCGGGCCAAGAACGAGTTCACCACCGCAGCCATGGTCAGCGCCTTCACGACCGACACACTGGAGACAATGAACTCCTTGGGCCTCACGGAGACCCAACTCAAGGACCCGGACCAGATCCTCCAAGCCATGACCCGGCACATCAACGGCACGAGCACCCCCTGGGTCAGAAGAAAGGAACTGATAACCAGGACCAGGCACGAGGGCGAGACGTTCGACGAGTACCTGGCCGCGCTTCGATTCATCGCCAACAAATGTCGCCTGGATGCACCCACCAGAGACCTCCTCATCACCCTAGCCATCGTGGTCGGCATCAGGGAACCGGAGGTGACGGAACGCATCCTGCGCATGGCGGAGGAGCCCGCGCTGGACGCCCTCGCAACTGAGGCCAGAGCCATCATGGCGTCCAAACAGGACCAAACAGCCCTCACAAAAGGCGTCAAGCCGGCGGCCAGCCGCGTGCAGGTCGTCGACCGCGCACCACCACAGCCACCAACTGGCCAAGGCCAGAGACCCCACAGGAAGAGATGGGCACCCAGCCCCATGGTGAGGGGAGGCTGCAGCAAGTGCGGCCACGCCCAGCACCCGGGGGGGACGGTGTGCCCGGCCACCCACAGGCGATGCGTCCACTGTGACCAAGTCGGCCACTACAACAGATGCTGCCCGCAGAGGAGACAAGGCCGGCCAGAACCGCCAGCAGCAGCAACAACCCAGGCCCCACCACCCCACCCAAGCTACTACAACGTTGACGACGCCGCGGACCCATACCAGGCCACGCCGGCCACCAACAGCGTCGTAGCGAGAGCACCTCGCCGGGGACGCCCCGGAGGAGCCCCACCCATCACCACGTCCGTCCACGCCGTGCGGAGACCCCGAGCAGGGCGACAACCACTCAAGCCACTCCAACCCCTACCGCTCACACCTGTGAGGCTAGCGGGATCGAGGACGCCGATCGAGTTCCTCGCAGACACGGGGGCAAACTTCTCCGTAATGGCCCTCGCGGACTACCGGGCGGCCGGCCTGGACGAGGCGGCCATCGACGAGGGGACGGCCATGACCAGGGACCCAGAGACCGCGGACGGCTACATCGGCGGCATGAAGCTCATGGGAGTGGTCCGGACGGAAGCCACGGCCGGGGGCCGGACAATAAGGCTGGACCTGTACATAGCCGACAGAGCCAAGCAACCACTCCTCTCAAGGGAGGCCACCCTGGAGTTGGCGCTCCTGCGGCCCGGCCCAGACCAATGACAACCAGCAGCACCGTCCACAAACTCCACCACGCACGCCCCACGACCCAAACACGACACCGACCGCCAGAAGACAAGACAGACCGACCAAGAAACGCGACACTGGTCGACACTCAAGCAAGAATTCCCCGAGGTCCTGGACGGCATATGCCGCCCCATGAAGGGAGGCATGGCCACCATCAAGGTGATCCCGGGCTCGAGGCCGCAGCAATGTTGGTCAACCAAACCAATACCCGTCAACCTACGACAGGCTTTTGACAGGGAACTCGACGACCAGATAGCCCAAGGAATCATCGAGCCGGCCGAGGACACCAACGACCCGGCCATGTGGCTCCACCCCATGGTGGTAACGCGAAAGAAGGACCCCAACAGGTGCCGCATCACTGTTGACCTCCGCGCGATCAACAAGGCCACACTCAGGCCAGTCTTTCCAACCATCTCCCCATGGCAGACGGTCGCAACCATCAACCCAGCAGCACGGTACTACACAGTCCTGGACGGACTAAAAGGGTACCACCAGGTCGAACTCGACCCCCAGAGCAGGCGCCTGCTGACCTTCGTCACGCCGAGGGGCCGCATGCGCTACAAGCGGCTGCCAATGGGGTGGCACGGCGCCGGCGACCTCTACCACGAGAGGCTAACCAAGGCCTTGGCAGAGATCCCACCCGGGACACACGCCAGAGTCGTTGAAGACATACTGGTCCACACAGCGACGGGAGGCACCACCCACCGGGCGGCAGTCCGCCAAGTCCTGGAGGCCTGCAGAAGGAACCAGATCTCCATCAACGAGGCCAAGGTCCAGTACGGCCAAACAGAGGTGAAATTCGCCGGTTTCCTCCTGACAGCCGGCACATACCAAATAGACCCCGACCTCTCGACAGCACTACGCGAGTTCCCGAGGCCAACCAACAGGACCACCCTGCGATCCTTCCTCGGGCTGGCCCAGCAGGTGGGGTACTTCACCGACGCCATCACCACCCTCACAGCCCCGCTGAGGGAACTCAACTCCAAGTCAGCCGCATGGGTGTGGACCGGCGCACACGAGGAAGCCTTCGTCCAGGCCCGCCACGCCCTCTCCTCCACACCATGCCTGGCACCCTTCGACCCGAGCCGCCCAACAGAACTCCTCACAGATGCGGCCAAGACCGGCCTAGGATTCATCCTCCGCCAGCGCGCGGAAGACGGAGTGTGGCGGCCAATCCAATACGGCTCGAGATCCCTCGCCGGCCACGAGGCCAACTGGAATGGAGCCGCCGAACTGGAAGCCCTGGCAGTCGCCTGGGCGGCCCACAAGGCCAACTACTTCCTCGACGGCCTCC
>JAMASZ010000319.1 GCA_023301585.1 Alphaproteobacteria bacterium
TATGCGATTGGCTTGCCTGCTTATATTGTGGTTAAAGTTTTCTCTACCGCATACTGGTCACAACAAGACACGTTTAGTCCTGTTAAAATTTCTATCATTACAACACTGTGTAATATTGTTTTGAGCATCACCTTGAGTCAATTTATCGGCGTTGTGGGTATTGCACTTTCAACAGGTTTGGTTGGTTGGTTGCAACTATTATTGCTGTGGCGGGGCTTAAAGAAAAAAGATTTTCTTGCCTTCGATCAACGTCTTAAAAAGGTTGTTTTAAAAATCATCTTATCAGCAATTTTGATGGGGGTAGGCGTGTTCGCAATTGACCATTATTTACTACAAACTATGAGTGGAGTTTTACCGCTCGTCATCGCGGTTACAACGGGGCTTGTATTATATGGGCTTGCGGTAAGCGTCAGCGGTGCTATAAATTTACGTGAAATTAAACAATACCTAAAAAGATAAATAAGTAACGAGGATAACCAGACATGAAACGCATTCTATCTTGCATGCAACCGACCAACAGACTGCAACTCGGCAATTACCTTGGTGCGTTGCGTAACTGGGTCAAGCTTCAAGATGAAGAGGGTGGGCAGAATGAGTGTTTATATGGCGTTGTCGACCTACATGCCATCACCAACGGGCATGACCCAGAAGCATTGGCGAATGCGACGCGCGAAACCGCGGCGGCATATATCGCGGCAGGCGTAGACCCCGCGCGGTCTTATATCTTTGCACAAAGCCATGTCCCTGAACACGCACAGCTAAACTGGTTGTTTGGGTCGATGACCCAAATGGGCAAGCTAGAGCGCATGACACAGTTCAAGGATAAAGCGGGTAAAAATGCGGAGCGTGCAAGCCTTGGCTTATTTGCTTATCCTGTCCTAATGGCGGCAGATATTCTTCTCTATAAGGCAACGCATGTTCCTGTCGGCGAAGACCAGAAACAACATTTGGAATTATCACGCGATATCGCCAGTGCTTTTAATGAGAAGTTCGCAAATGGTGAAGAATATTTCCCATTGCCAGAGCCTTACATCATGGGCACAGCAACGCGTGTTATGTCCTTGCGTGACGGCACGCAGAAAATGAGCAAATCCGCGGAAAGCGATATGACCCGTATTAACTTAACCGATGATGCAGACATGATTGCCAAGAAATTCAAAAAGGCGAAGACTGACCAAGGTAATGTTCCTGCAACCGAAAAAGAAGGCGAGGGACGTCCAGAAGCCATGAACCTAATCGGTATCTACGCGGCGCTTTCTGACACCACTTTGGATGCGGTCATGAACGAATATGGCGGACAGCAATTCAGCGCGCTTAAAACGGCTCTTTCTGATTTAGCGGTAGCAAAGCTTACACCTATCACTACTCGCATGAATGAGCTAATGGGTGATAAGGCAGAAATCGACAACATCTTAAAGGCTGGCGCAGACAAAGCGAGCGAGCTAGCCGCCCCAACCTTGGACGATGTCTATAAGATGATGGGATTTTTGCGTTAAAAACCATTTGTCAGACGCGCTTGGCAGGGTATACTTGTTGAATGATTAGAATCTTTATATTTATCGCTGTTCTTTCTCTCCCCTTAATCGCCAGCCAACAGGCGTTAGCGGATTATTTCCTCTGGGAAGATAAGGATACGGGGCTTACTGTGACTTTTCCTGACACTTGGAAAAAACAGATTAATAGCAACCCTGACGATATTTTGACGATTATGGCGCCGTCCGCAACGGGGAATCCGATGTGCAAAATTAAGGCTGTTGAGGATAAACGCTATGCGATTTACCCTGCTGAATACGGTAGAGCCGTTCAAAAAGATGCCGTAAGCACCGCGTTCTGGCATTCTTACATGGCAAATTATGACGACTACACACTGAACAGTGTTTATGACGGTGGTGGCTTAGGGCGTTGGCTCGCAAGCTACGCATTTGCAACTTATAACATGCGTGCGGGCAGTGCTTATCAACTCCGTCGTTCGGTTATGTTTGCGTCTCTTTACCATGATACGCTTTACACGGTTGAATGTTCGGCGTTAAATCACGAATATGATAAATGGGATAATAACTTCCGTAGTGTCATTAAATCTATCGACTTCAAAAAAGCATTCCATGAACGCTCAACAGGTGATTACGACGATTTCTTGAAAAAGGCTAATCACTATTTCTGGGCACAAACTGGTCCAGAAGGTACCGTTAACTACTAATGCTTATACAAACAGAACAAACGCCTAATCCTGCAACGCTCAAGTTTTTACCTGGTAAAGACGTGATGGGCAGTGCTGATGTGGTTGATTTTAAAACCACCGAAGATGCATCTGCGTCAGTGCTTGCGGAACGTATTTTCAACATTGATGGTGTTGTTTCTGTCTTCTACGGCAGTGATTTTGTATCTGTAACCAAGTCTGATGATTTGGAGTGGGAGCACCTAAAAGTCCGTATCATGGCGGCAATCATGGAAGCCTTAACCCTTGGTCAGCCTTTATTCCGTGAGGGCAGGGAGCCAAATACATCTGCACAAACAAGCGAAGATGATGACGAGTTAGTTGTCCAAATTAAAGAACTTCTCGAAACTCGTGTTCGTCCAATGGTAGCACAAGATGGTGGTGACATTATCTTTGAACGCTTTGAACAAGGTATCGTTTATTTGAAAATGCGCGGTGCTTGCGATGGTTGCCCTAGCTCGATGATGACGCTAAAGGGTGGTATCGAAAATATGCTACGCCATTACGTTCCTGAAGTTTTGGAAGTTCGTGCAGCTTAGTCTGAGTGCCTAATTATCGGTGATTAAAAATCCCAACCAACGCCACCTAACATCATCACTATTTTCTTCTTTTACTGGCAATGTGCAGTTTACACGTAGACGGTTTCTGTTGGCGTAGGATTTCAGTTTCAATTCAATGCGGCTGTCTGATACGGCGATGATGCGTGGTTTTTCCTGTCCTGCCACAAAGCAAGAAAGCTTGTCAGCTTGTTGCGAAAGCTCGTCTGGTAAAGTGAACCCAATAGATCCTTTAATCGC
>JAMASZ010000320.1 GCA_023301585.1 Alphaproteobacteria bacterium
ATCACCAATAATACGACCGCCCGCAATTGTAATAGGAGTTGCCGCGCTTAAGCTTTGCAAGTCAATCGCTGTACCGTCCGTACCTTCAATAGTTCCAGCATTACTAATCCCGCCTGAGATAGAAGAACTGCTTGATACAAAAATACCTATATCACCTGTAATAACACCGCTTGCTTGGTTTGTTAGAGCGCCAGAGATATTAGCGTTCGACCCACCAAGGTAGATACCACCGCGACCACCAGATATTGTACCACCATTTGTGATGGCTCCTGATACATCAGTGCTTGTGCCAACCAATATACCTTCACGTAAACCAGAAATTGTTCCGCCTGCATTATTAGTGATACCACCACTAATATCAGCACTACCTTCAGCTAAAATACCTGTTCCCGTTCCGCTTGTTCCAGATATTGTTCCGCTGTTATTAATACCGCCGCTTATATCTGCACTGCTCGTATCGACAACAATACCTGCCGCGCCACCTGTAATAACACCGCCAGCTTCATTAAGGATACCGCCACTTATATCATTACCTTGACTACTTCCAACCGAGATACCTGATCCTGTGTCGCTTGAGATAACACCGCCTGAACGGTTTGTAATTCCACCGACAAGATCCACGCCAAAGCTCCCTGCAACAGCGATCCCTGCATCAGTACCTCCGTGGATAATGCCTGAATTTTCTATAGCACCAGTGAAATCACCGCCTGAAGATTTATAAATCCCAATACCACCGGCCGCACCAGTAATAGTACCTGAATTATTAATGTCACCCGTAAAATCCCCGTCAAGTTCAACGCCAATGGCTGTGATTGTATTATGTTGGATAAGACCTCTGTTATCGATACCACCAGAGATATCTCCTTGCACCCTTATCGCGTTATTACCAGTGAAGCCTGCTCCACTACTATCAGTATCACCAATGATGGAACCCGTTGCTTCGTTCAACAGACCGCCTGATAAATCCGAACTAGCCCCACTCACAAAGATCGCGTGTTCCGCCCCTTCAATCGCCCCTGAATTGATAACTCCCCCCGAAACGTCAGATGAGAAGGAAATTATTATTCCATCTTTTGTTGTCCCGCTAATCGTACCAGAGTTATTAATTCCACCTGATATATCAGATGAGGTAAACGCTACACCGTTATTTTCCCCTATAATCATGCCTGAGTTTGTTAGCCCCCCAGAAATGTCAGAAGTACCCAGCCCTATAGCGTTAACCGAGCCAGTAATTGTCCCTGTATTTGTCAGTCCACCAGAGATATTGGAAGATGAGGAAAGAAAAACGCCAGTATTCCCCGAAATACTTCCCGCATTTATAATAGCACCTCGTAAATCAGCAGAAGTGGCTTGGATACCATGACCTGATCCGCCACCACCAGCTATCGTCCCGCCTGAGTTATTAATCACTGCACCTGTCATAAGAGTACCATTAAAAATCAGACCACTGCCTGTCGGTGACAATGCGTTAATTGTACCATCATTGATGATACCACCCGATATGTCAGATGAACTAGAAACCTCTATACCAGAACTAGTCTGACCGGAAATGTTTCCTGTATTAGTTACACCACCCGATATATCAGAAGATGAGGCAACATTAATTCCAGTATCCGCCACAATAGTTCCTGCATTGATGATACCACCTTGTACATCACCAGCACGGAAATCCACACCTTGACCGCTCGCATTACCTCCAATAATCATTCCACCCGCATTATTGATAAGCGCTCCAGCAGTGTAAGCTTGATAACGTATACCAACGCCATTCGACGTTCCTTCGATTGTACCATTATTGATAACATCACCAGCCACCGCAGCATTGTGCGAAAACCCTAATATGCCTCCAAGAATAGACCCATTATTGGTAACATCACCTGTCATAATAGAGCCAGCACGAAGAGTAAGACCTACACCCATTACATTTGTATTTTCAATCGTTCCATCATTGAGCATAAAAGGAGACGTATCCCCGACATTTAACTTAACAGATGCGTTTACATCACCAGAAGCATTGGTCGTAACACTACCCGTATTAGTCACTGTAAGAGAGTCACCATCAGCCAAAACTCTTTGGGCTACTTCCGGCGTACTAACAACAACCTGTGCATTAGCTTGATTGGCGGTTGAAATTGCCACCAATGACACGGCAATAGCAGTGGTATAACGAAGGGATTTAAAAGAAGAGGTCATGATGGGGAAACTTTCAGGATTCAGAAGAAATAAATAAAATCATTAGTACGCAACAATAATTCAAATCACATATTATCGTATTTTATTAGTTGCGTATAGCTAACTGATTGAAATATTAACAAAGATTGTTTTATTACTGCTCATAGCCATCAACCAGCGATTGGATATAATCTTCATATTGTTTCCAACGCTTAACAGACGTTTTGTATATGGGTTTATTAACTTGATCGTGACTAGCTGTTTTAACGACACGTTTATTTTGATGGAAATCTAAGCAGCCGTCTTCCCATTCAAGCCCACAAAACGTAATCAGCTCTTTGGCTTGACCTTCCAAATCCTCAACCAGCTCTTCATATTGCAACCCAATGATAAAGTCTTTCGGCAAAACATCTTTCCAATGCGCCATTAAATCATCGCAATGACGGCAATATTGCCCCAGTTCTTTAAGATCATAAGCAAAGGGCATGATTTGTTTAAACATTCGCGTGTAATTTGAAATACAAATATCCATGGGGTCACGCATTGAATGAATAATCTTGGCATTGGGTAATATTTTTTGGATAAGTCCCACATAAAAGAAATTACCCGGCATTTTATCAACGATCTTTAACGCATCATCGCTATGTGTTCTCAATCGTTCAATGTAACGTCCGCCCATATCTTGTAATTCATCATCAGATGCGTTTTCAAGCCACGTCACATAATTTGAATCTGGTGCTTGATTGATAGAGCTGGCGACAATATCAGATAAATATTTCAACTCTCCCGCACCGTGAATTTGCGAATGACAATCCAAAATTTGTTCAATTAATGTAGAGCCAGAACGCGGCATTCCCAAAATGAATATTGGTGTTTCATCCTCACAGCCCTTGCTTTCTCTATTCGAAAAACCTTTGCCAAAGCTCTTCATAAGCCCATCCGTGGCAATTTTTGTATCCTCAACATTATACGGATATGTTTGGCGATGAAGCTTATTGGCTCTCTCATACGCTTCAAAAGACCCTTTATATTTTTTTAAATCACCGCGCATTTTCCCAATCGCAAACCAAAACTTCGTTTGCATCTCATGATCCATTTGTGCCGTTTGCGTGGTTAGGTTCTCAAGCATCTCAACATGCGGGTCATCTTGTGTGTATTTCTTTAACGTTGAAAGACTGTGATGCGCATAAGTAAAATTTGGATTGGCCTCAATCGCCTTAATATAGCACTCTCTTGCTTCTTCATTTTGACCACGTTGATTTAAAATAGCGCCAAGATTATGTTGCGCTTCACTATGTTTGGGGTTTATCTCAACCGCTCTTTTATATGCGTCAAACGCATAATCTAAATTATCAATATTTTCGTGCGCAGAACCAAGATTGTTATAAGCCAAGCCATATTGTGGATTAAGAGTTACAGCCTGTTTATAAGCCTCAATCGCTTCTTCAAACTTCTTATCATCGGCCAGCGCAAGGCCATAATTATAAAAACTATCGGCATCATTCTCACCCTTTTTGGTGGCTTGCCGCCCATGGTGAAGGGCTTTATCTAAATCACCCAAACGACGATAAATTTCCGTTAAAGCACGATGGTACGTCATTTCAACAGGCCGACATTCTGACGCCTTGGCAATCATTTGCGCTGCCATATCCATCTTATTCACACTGACAGCAATCAACCCTAACTGGAACCACGCCATATGAAATTGCGGTTGCACCTGTAAAATCTGGTTATAAAGAGTTTCTGCCTGCTGCAATTTCCCTGCCTGTTGCAGGTGATACGCCTTGTTAAAGGCTTGATCGGCAGTCATGTCCAGTGCGGTATTGCTCATATATTTATATGTAAGCTATTTTACCCTACCTCGCAATTGAACGGTTGGCTTAACAGAGATTTCCACACAGATTCCCATCCTTTTGTATGCTTAACACCTTGAACAAGCTGTATTTGGACGCATTTATTGCTGTTGGCGTGCGCGTTATAACTTTGAGCAATCTCATTTGGCACAATTTTATCTTCACTCCCAACAAAATGAATTTGTGGAATATTTGATATTTGATTAGCAATATCGACAGCATTTAAAGAATAGGGCATTGCCGAAACACCGTGAATACTGCTTTGCAATTTATGATCTAGATTACCTGCAACCGTGCGCAAAGATAAAACATCATTACGCTGTGCCACCAATAACGCAGCAACATTCCCACCGCCAGAAAAACCAATCAAATTAAAACCAGTTATTTGATGTCGTTTCTTGATGTTGTCTAAAGCACTACTAATCGTATCAATCACCTCTGGCGCAAAACGGTGTGATGTCCAATATTTTTTATCGCATGCAGAGCCGTCAATCATCTTGGTGTATTGGCACGGTCGCGCAAGATAAATAACGTTATTCGTAGTATCCAGCGATGCTAGTTTTAAAGAAACAGGATTCTTTTTGTAAAATGAATAAAAAAGATATA
>JAMASZ010000321.1 GCA_023301585.1 Alphaproteobacteria bacterium
CATTAGGGGAGAGTTGAATGGTTCTAGCTCAATTTCAGAAAAAAGAATTAGTGAGATAATAGGTGTAGATTATAATGGGCGTACTCCAAAAGAGGGGTGTGATACTTTCTTACTTAATGGACTTATTTTTGTTTCAAGCGAGGCTAATTACCTGATTGATTTTGGGCAATGCGCAAGAAGTATTGATGAGGAAGGAATGCCTACTAATAAAAATTTTTGCTACGGTAATAGCGCGTACCTGCAAATTAATAGTCACCCAACTAAAGAAAGCTGGAAAACATTTCTACTTACCGAAGATGAAATTAAATAAGAAAAATGTGGTGTAAAACATGATAATAACCAAAGACAATAAAATTAACGCTATTCATTCTTCTATCCGTCATGGGTTTTTTGGGCGTCGTGGGGGTGTGAGTGCGGGGATATATTCTTCGCTTAATTGTGGGGTTGGGTCTGATGATGCGCCTGAGAGTGTCATTGAAAACCGAGATCGTGTGGTAAAGGCGCTTGCGGGGGCAGAACTTCCTTTGGTCACTGTTCACCAAGTTCATAGCCCTGATTGCGTGATTATCGAGCAACCATTCGGTGATAATGACGCTCGACCAGAGGCGGATGCGGTTGCGACCGACAGAAGTGGCTTTGTGATTGGTGTGTTAACAGCAGATTGTGGCTGTATCTTATTTGCGGGCACGAAGGCAGATGGGTCGCCCGTGATTGGCGCGGCGCATGCTGGTTGGCGCGGGGCGCTTGGTGGCGTGACAAGTGACACTATAGCCAAGATGGTTGAGTTGGGCGCGGAGTTAGAGAGTATTCAAGCCTGTGTAGGGCCGTGCATAGGTCCTGCATCTTATGAAGTATCCGATGGGTTCGAAACACCGTTCATGGAGCAAGATGACGCCAATGAGCGTTTCTTTAAGGCTGGGCGTAACGCAGGGCATTTGATGTTTGACCTGCCAGGGTATATCGCCAACCGCATTGCGGGTGCAGGGGTTAAGAACATTACGATTACAGGGCATGATACGTTTGCGTTGGAAGATGATTTCTTTAGCTACCGCCGTACCACGCACCGCAAAGAAGCGGATTATGGACGCCAGATATCGGCCATTATGATTGCGGAGTAGGCGACTCGTTATATTTATTCACAAAATGTGAAGAATCATCAAATCGCTTATTGCCTTTTAGGGGGAGTTTTCCCTATAGTCGGCTCAATCACATAGCGTAGCCAATGAACGGAAAAATCTGATGAAAATCATAGCTGGTAATTCTAATCGCCCTTTAGCAGAAGCGATTTCTGAGTATCTTAAAGTTCCTCTAACGAAAGCCAGTATCCGCCGTTTTGCAGACATGGAAGTGTTTGTTGAAATCATGGAAAATGTTCGTGGCGAAGACACCTTCGTTATTCAATCAACATCTTATCCTGCCAATGACAACTTGATGGAGTTGTTGATTACGATTGATGCGTTGAAGCGTGGCTCTGCTAGACGTATTACAGCGGTGCTTCCGTATTACGGCTATGCCCGCCAAGACCGCAAAACAGGCGGAAGAACGCCTATCTCTGCGAAATTGGTTGCAAATCTTATTACTTCTGCTGGTGCGGATCGTGTGTTGACGATGGACTTGCACGCAGGACAAATTCAGGGGTTCTTTGATATCCCAACGGATAACTTGATTGCGTCACCAGTGATGGTGCCTGATATGAATGAGTTGTTTGATGCTGAAAACTTAGTGATGGTTTCTCCTGATGTTGGCGGTGTTGCCCGTGCGCGTGCGATGGCGAAGCGTGTTGGTGCGGATTTGGCAATCATTGATAAACGCCGTGAGAAAGCTGGCGTATCCGAAGTCATGAATGTGATTGGAGATGTGAAGGGCAGAGATTGTGTCTTAATTGATGACATGGCAGACTCTGCTGGAACGCTCTGTAATGCTGCTGTGGCGCTTAAGGGTAAGGGCGCAAAGTCTGTACATGCTTATGTTGTACATGGTGTATTATCAGGTGGCGCAGTGGCGCGTGTTGCTGAAAGCCCGCTAGAAAGTCTTGTGATTACGGATTCTATTGCGCCAACAGAAGCGGTGAAGCAGTCATCGAATATTCGTGTTCTACCTGTGGCACCGTTAATCGGCTCTGCGATTGAATGTATTGCCGAAGAAAAATCGATTTCAGCGTTATTTAAGTAACTAATTGACATAATAACAACACTAGTGTATCTTCTTGTCAAATAACAAGGAGAATGTGATGGGTGCGATTAATTATCTTAAAGGTTTAGGGGCGGTAACGGTTTTATATGCTAACTTTGGTTGTGCTTCAACGAACCCACCGCTAGAGCAATCATCACCTATTGAGCCAACTATCACGCGCGCCCCACAAAGCCTTACTGCAGAACTAGGTAAGTATTCGGTACGATTTGAATGCGCGGCAGGAGACCGTGTCTTGGCAGAGGTGTTTCAAGATAACCAACCCATACAGTCTAAATCTTATAGTTTAAGTAATTTTGAAGATAAGCTTAAAAGAGATTCTAGAACTTTGCGTTATATGGGGTATTGGGATAAAGCAGAAAATAGGCGTCTTTTAGACGTAGCGAGCAAAGCTGCTACTTTATGCAATGGATAGTCTGTAAATACTTAAATAACCCTTGAAATTCCTTGCGAAATAGGCTTTATTGCGCTTCAGAAGCGAGTAACACCCCTGGAGGTTGCTCATAATTTAACTATAAGGAACTAAAACAATGACAAAAAGATATGATATGTCAGCGGTAAAACGTGAACGCGCCGGTAAGGGGGTCGCTCGAGCATTACGCCGTGAGGCACAGACACCAGCCGTTATTTATGGCGACAAAAAAGAACCAGTAACAATCTCTATTCCAACTAAAGAAGCGAATTTAGAATTCAACAAAGGTCAAATGTTCACAACATTATGCGACCTAGATGTTGATGGTAAAAAAGATTTAGTATTGGCGCGTGATATTCAATTACACCCAGTAACAGATAATGTTTTACACGTAGACTTCCTGCGCGTTAACGACAAAACAAAATTGACTGTTGCGGTTGCGGTGAACTACATCAACCAGGAAGAGTGTGCAGGTCTTAAAGAAAAAGGTATTCTTAACGTTATCCGTTATGATGTTGACCTTGTTTGTAAGGCTGTTGCTATCCCTGAAGCGATTGATGTTGATTTAACAAAATTCGAAATTGGTGATTCAATCAAAATTAGTGACGCAGTTATGCCTGATGGTGCTAAACCTGCGATTGATGACCGTGACTTTACTTTGGCAACAATTGCTGCACCACGCGCAGTTGAAGTTGAAGAAGAAGCTGTTGAAGGTGAAGAAGGCGAAGAGGGTGCGGAAGCATCTGCTGAAGGCACTGAAGGCGATGCACCAGCTGATGGTGAAAAAGCTGAAGAGAAAAGCGAATAATCTTCTCCACTATAAAGATTTCAAAAGAGGGCATATTACTATGTCCTCTTTTTTATTTGGGGTACTCTATAATTTGTAATGTTTAATTTATTTAATAAGAAAAAGAACTCAGATATGTTTCTATTCGTTGGCTTGGGAAATCCTGGCGATAAATATAAAAATAACCGTCACAATATTGGCTTTATGGCGCTTGATGCTATTCAAGATAATGAGCCACAATTTTCGCCATCTAAATCTAAGTTTCAAGGTAAGTTTAGTGAAGCTAATATCCTTGGAAAAAAAGTTGGTTTGCTGCAACCACAAACTTACATGAATGAGTCTGGTCAGTCAGTTGGCGCGTGTGCAAAATTTTATAAAATTCCGCCAGAACGTATTGTGGTTTTTCATGATGAGTTGGATATAACTGCCAGTGATTTTCGTGCTAAAAAAGGTGGCGGAAATGCAGGGCATAATGGATTAAAATCAATTCAAGAACATCTTGGAACGCCTGATTTTTGGCGCGTTAGGATGGGGATTGGTCACCCCGGTGATAAGGGGCAGGTTAGCTATTATGTGCTGAGTGATTTTTCGAAGGCTGACGCGAAGTGGTTAGGAATTATGTTGGAAGGCGTTGCGCGTTCTTACGAAATTATTTTCAAAGAAGATGTTAAATCTTTTGAAAAAGAAGTCAGCGAACACGTTCAATACTATTTAAAATAA
>JAMASZ010000322.1 GCA_023301585.1 Alphaproteobacteria bacterium
TAAGAGCATAAGCAAGTGCAATCATTGGCCTAACAGTATTAAAGATAAAATCGGCTGTGAAGAAAAAATAGGAAACTCATCGGGTACTATCCACGCTGAAACTGCGTGTATTACGGCCAGTAATTTTGCGACTGAAGAAAGTTCGATTTGTATTACAGACCCCTTCTGCCCCAATTGCGCCAAGAACATTGCAGAAGCAGGAATCAAAGTTATCTATATCGATCAAGCGGGATTTGAAAAAGATTTCTTTAAACGACGCTCTGGTCATTTTGATACGATGTCGATGCAAATTTGTGAGCGGGCCGGTATCAGTGTTTATGCGCTAGACATGGAAGAGCGAAAAGTAATTTCAATTTTAGAAATTCCCCATAATTATGAACCTATTGAAGACAGCCCTGTCGAATATACAAAATTAGAAACAGCAACGGAGAAATATTTTTCATCGGTTATTCAAGAGGCTTTTGAGAAACATAAAAAACGAAAATTCTCGATTGCTATTGTTAAAGATACCAAGGGGAAATATTTTGCGCTGACCGCGCGCGCGCATGTGGTCATTGGATACACTATGCAAGACCCAGAAGAGGCATTAGACTTATTATCACCTGTTGGTAAATATAGCTTTATTCAAGAGCCTGTAAACCGTTTGATGATGCACCTAGCGAGAAAGAACCTGACCTTAATTGATGATTACTTTTTCTGCTCACAAGTACCAACCTCTCGTGAACAAGTGAACATAGTCGGCGCAGAAATTAAACGCATCACGATTGGTGATTTGCAAAAGTCCCGTGACCCCAGCGGCTTTAAGGCGCTAGAGCAATTATCTAAAGCCAAGATTATTGATTATTCTTAAGCTAAGCAATATGTCGCGTAGGAACGTTATTACTTTGTAGGATTTGCGTAAAAGGTTGGTTATTTTCTTTTTTCACAACATTACCGCTTGCCAAAAATGCTGAAGCTAAACGAATAGAATTTGCAAAATCACTACCGCTATCATACGGATTAGCATCAGGACTGATGCCTAAGATTTCATTTGGATTGTGACTAATACCTTCATTACCATGACGTGTAAAAATCATATTAGACGGCACACCAGCATTGGCAAACGTTCCAGCGTCATGCCCAGCGCCAGAAGGCATACTTAAAACATCAACACCCAACTCAGCAGATAACTCCATAAGAACATCATGTGCGCCCTTATTCATTTTTGCAGGGTTTCCAATTTGAATCGCTCGCTCATTAAAATCAACCGAACAATGCCACTGAGTTGCAGAAGCCTTTGCTATACCAAAAGTAATTCCCTTCACTCTTTCTAACAGTTCTTTATCTAAGCTGCGAACCTCAGGCATAATTAGAAATTGCTCTGGGACAGACGTATCACCAGGACCAATTACTTTCGCATCAGGAATAGTAAAAACCAAATCATTATCAGCCATTAACGACTGCATTTTCTTAGTCCAACAAGAAATAAAATCTGCCCCAGCAATCACAGCATCTTGTCGCATATGCTGTGGTGTTGCACCGCTATGTGCAGATTTTCCGTTGAAAATAATTCCTGATTTAAAACGTAAATAGGTACGAATATCAGTCACAATACCCAAGCTTTTTTCTGCGTCCAATAAAGCAGGGCTTTGTTCTATATGTGTTTCAAGATAATGACCCAATTCTTTATAAGGGAAAATGACTTGGTCGCTTTTTAATGCGCCCGCCAAAGCATCAACATTCATGCCAATCTCTTGCATATGAGAAGACAATGTTCGCTTAGTATCCACGCGCTTTGTTTCCAACAATTCTGGAGTCACCTCTTTCGTGATAAGCTTTGCACCAACACCAAAAACGCCTGATTGCCACCAAGCACTTTCTTCCGCTCGACAAACGGTCACAACCATATCTTGCGGCAGGGAAATTTTATTATCTTGCAGAGCTTTAATTGCCGCTAAACCTGTGACCACTCCCGAACGACCATCGTAACGACCACCACTTGGGACTGCATCAATATGTGATGCCACCATAATAGGTGCTGTTTTAGAATTTTCCCCTTCAAAATGAAAATGAACATTTCCTGCTAAATCTTGATAAGCTCTAGCGCCTAATCCTTCAGCCACACCTTGAAGTATATCTGCTGCGTTACTTTCTTCGACACTGTAACCAGGGCAGAAAACACCCTCGTAATCTTGAGTTTTGCGCCATTGAGATTCAAATCCACCAAAGATGGATTGAGACTGGTTTAAGGCACCAGCAATATCTAAATTTTTTGCGGTCAAAGACATCGTAAAACTCCTAATTTATAATAGAATTAGGACAATACTTAAAATTTACATATAGTCAACAACATAGACACAAAAAGTCAAAAAAAGTTAATTAAGAGTAATTATATTACAGAATCAACGGTTTTTGTCGCTTTTTAACTAAGGCTATTAAGTATTTTTAAGAAACTGTTTTATGGCGTTTAAAGTTGGTAGAGCGACGGTATGTTCTGACGCGTCACTTATAGGAAACCACAAACAACCTTCAGTATCAGAACTTTTTGTATCAGGCAGAATATCTGTTTTAAGGGAGGCTTTATAAACTATGCCAGTGTGGTTTAATTTATGTGTTTTATCAGACTTAATATAATCCACGACTAAATCAAATTTGATGTGAGAGAAAAGTGATTCAACCTCCGCGCCAGTTTCTTC
>JAMASZ010000323.1 GCA_023301585.1 Alphaproteobacteria bacterium
CGTCACTGGCTATCTGTCCTCTGATTGGACAAGACAGCTCGTAGCCCTACCACCGTGGTTACTAGGTGGACTGGTTCCTAGGAGACTAGGAGTATGGGCTTTACGTACGTAGTCTCTGGTACTCCGTTCTACAAAGAGAACCATCGAAAACGAGGGATAGCATAGAAAAGCCAATCGAGGACGTCGTCGGAAAAGAAACGGAGAGAGAGGCCACACACTCCGAGAGTTATGGCCAACGCAGCAAAGAGAACAAATGAGACGCGACGGGAGAGAAAAAGCTTGCAAGTGAAACTAAAAAGGAAACGGAGCACAAGAAGAGGGGGGAAACAAGGCTGGAAGATGGTGAAAAAGCAGTCGAAGATAAGTTACCTCAGGAGAGAACCTCCTATGGACAACAAAAGAGAAACATCGGAGACAAACAGCGAAGAACCAACAGGGGAAAACAGAGCCGGAAATGAGACTAACATGAACTCCTTCGAGCAACCGCGAGAAATGGACACACATCCAGAACCCTATGAATGCAAGGAAGATGATGACATAAAAAGAGAACATGGCGAGACAGACGAGCAAACGCCCAAAAAGAGACCGGTCACCTCCGGGGAAAACGCCATAACATCACAAGGAATGAACGCACACCGGAGCGAAATACAGCACTGGATACCCGACGAACAAATGAACAGTTTGATGCGCTCAGCTCTAAAAAACAGACCAAACCCCAACATATGAAGGCGAAAATGCGAACGCCATCGCCAACACACAAGGGATTCAATCCTGTGACGCCAAAAAAGAAAAGGCTACGGCAGCAAAAAAAGCAAAGCTAAAAACAAAGATAAAGGGGCCTACAAAAAGCCTTAAATAGGGACAATCCCTTCTAACAAAAGGACAAGCTCAACAAAGGACACCAACACTGAAATGTGCCTTAAAAAGGACAAAATTTCGAAAAACCATCGTAAAGCAAAATAAGGGATCTGCAGGTTGTGGCACACCAAACCAACACGAACCAACCAGAAACACCCCAAAATTCCTCACTCCAAAATGAGAAAAACAATAAAATTTGCAGGTGGCACCAAAGAACCATACTTCGGAGCAACATAGAAACCAAAAAGAAGTCCACCCGCCAAAAACCTAGAAAAAGATCTAGACATTGAAATGTCCGAAATCCAAAGAGAACTCGTTGCCAAGACCCCCCGCAAACACGGAGGCCCAGAGAGACTGCAGCGACACATATAAACCTGTGCACTCACAAGATGAGAGTCGAAGTCAGGAACAACAACAATGAACCAATCGAAACCCTGAAACAATTCTTTAAACTGGTGAAAAGGGTAGACCCTGCAGCCGCAATACTCCCATGGAGAGAAACCAAGGAGAACCCAATAGAAAAACTGGGAAACCTCCCACACCATATTGAGGAATACAGGGAATATTTCCCTAAAGCCCAATCGAGGGGAAGGTACACAAGCTACATCGTCACATATAGGCTTGAACGCCCATGGGGATCAGTAACAAGAGCAAAAGCAACGAGCGGTATGGGACTTCCTGAAAGACAAACATATGTTTGTTAGAACACTAACGGGACCAGCCAGCCAGTCATTAGTAGCCATTGGCTTTATGGTGTACTCGTACCCAGATTACTCCCACCAAATATTTCTAAAGAAAGACATAGCAAAGAGGATCAACTCGAGCAAAAACGGAATCTTCCTGAGAGCAAGAACGGTTGGAGCCAACACAGACACCTCATCAGTTGTCACCAGAGCTCTCATAATAGAAGCTGTGGCACACAAAGCAAGAGCCATTAAGATGGCATGCATGGAAAACCTTGTGCCAACGAGGCAAAACAGAATCTATGGGAACCAAGTCTTCGTACCCTTTGGAAACATCGAAGGATTCAACAACAAAAATCGAGAAAAGTGGATCAAAAGGCAAACATGAATATTGAAACAGGTTGTATCCACCCCAGTGCTAGCATTCAAAGAAGACAAAGAAGCACACTCCAGGGGGAAAGCAAACTAAACCCAAAAATCTTCTTCACAGCCAGGACCATAGGAGGGAAAAACATCATCTGGAGCATAGAAGCGATGGGGTCTACTGCCCTACTAATCCACAAGAAAGAACACAGGGCCGAGATCGAAAAAATCCATCAGCAAATGGAACAACCTACCGAGCAACAACATACAAATAGGAAAACGATCCAACGGACCATCATTATCGAACGCGGTAAAATCGTATGTAGAAGCATTAGCAACAACTACCGAGTTCGACCCGTTCGAATTCCCAGAGCAATCTCCCGCAAAAGAAGCACCCACCTAAAGAAATAGCTCAGACCCCAACCGACAGCCCAACCCTTCAACATGAACCGCTCCCAGACACCTCAAAGAGACCCCCCATAACAGTTACTCCTCCAAGACCAAAAAATCCAGCTTGGCAAATCCAGAGGATCGAAACCAACCCCGGACTGGAAGAGCTCAATGCCAAAATGGATTCAGACATCGAGGAATGGCGAAAAACTGCAAAAATCCTAGAAGACAGACAATCAGAATTCCAAGACCAAGTCAACTCCATGTGTTTGAAGCCTAAGTCTTTTGGCGCGAACCGACAGTATGACAGCACCAGGATGTGCTGAGGTTCAACTATACTGGCTCGTCGCGAACAGACTTTGTATGAAGACAAAACCTGACCGAAGGGAAAATCCCTAGTAGGGATCGTTCCCAGGTCCCTTATGCCCTGGGCATAGGATATGGGATATCTGGATAGGTGTCTATAGCCTGCATTGGACAATAATCGTCTGGCTATGAGCTGGATATTTCCCCGGACTAGGGAAATGACTCAGTAGCGATAATTGGGCGATCCCTTCGGAGAAGGGACTGTCTCCTTTTGG
>JAMASZ010000324.1 GCA_023301585.1 Alphaproteobacteria bacterium
CTCATTCAGAGCTTCAGCACCGTCCCCGCAGGCGGTATCGTCGGCGCCGGGTAACAAGGTTTACATAAATTAATTGACTTTTTTATCCTACCACCTATAAAGACGAGAGTTTTTATAGGATAGAAAATATGACAACCCCATCATTAGCAATAGCATCATCAAATATTGAACCCATCTCACAACAAGGTTTATGTGATTTGTTCGCTATCAAAGCCTTACCAAAGACTGGCAAAGCCCCTCATTTCAGATCGAAAGCAAGCTTTCGCCCATTATCGCTACCATGGAATATGGTGCGTGGTTCCTGTGTCCAGCTAAACGTCTGGAAAACTGAAAATGTTGGCATCACGGTGCTAAATCAATTCATGCCTAAAACAACCGCGGGAACTTGGGACGCTGATGATAAAGGTCTATTCGTATCACTGAAACGCGTTGATGATGGTACCTTATATATACCCTATAACGCCGAAGTTTTTGGTAAGAATTATAAAGCCAATCAAGGAGAGCAAGAAGAACTTACTCATATTTTTGAAACAGCACAAGAATGTATTCGTGATTTAATTGAGCGCGACCAGACACGCTATGCAGCTACCCGATTTTCTGATTTAAAAAGTGAATTAGGACTGGCTTAAACTTAGTTCTGCTTCTTATAGCTTTGTAGGAAATCACCAAACATATCAACTTCCGCCACTAGCGATGAAATCGCTTCCTTATTGCTTAGGACACCAAGTTTGCGTGGACGTGTTATTAAGTCGAATAGCTGAGCTTTCTCACTCTTCATCATCACGTCGTTATACTTCTTACGCCAGTTATCAAGCGATACACGATCACCAGCTAAGTTAAGGGCAACAGCTCTATTGAGGACTAACCCAGATTCAAATTCACTTATAGGCGTGGTAGTTGAAACCTTCGCACGTTGTATTAATGATGCAAATGCTTGCGCGGCTTGCGCCCAGCGGCGTCCGTCCCACGCAATGTCTGCACGAAGTCGAAGAACATCTTCGCCCTCACTAAGCCCAGACAAAACATCTAATGCTTCTTTGGTCTGATTAGATTTTGATAAAGCCCGCGCACGAAGTAATTTAATCTGACGCACTTCCGATGAAGCATCAACAGTTTTTGGTACTTGTAACACTGCGCGGTTTGCAATATCCAACGCGCCCAAAGCTTCCTCTGGTTTATTATCTAGCAATTTAATTGCCGCTAAACGAATAGCCCCAATTACAGCATCTTCACCTTTTAGGCGGCTATCTAATTGATATTCCAACAAGGCACTGGCACGCCCTAATAAATTTACATCTGCTAAACGCTCCGCAAGTTTAAGCACAAATTTATCACCTTCCTGACCAGCAGGTGTTAGCTCCTTAAACTCTTCATAAACATTCAAGCTATCTAAAGGTGATACTTGTTTAATTTTTTCTTCAGAAAAAAGTTCCTTAAACGTCTTAGTCATATAAGTCGTCACTTCTTTAGTCATCGGTGCATCAGGTGACATGGACGCTGCCTCACGCAAGACCGTTAAACCTTTCACGTATTCATTATTGCCGATATACACTTCACCTAAACGATAATTAACGAGGGTTTCCAGCTCATCGCCACGCCAGACATAACGCAGGCCTTCTAGTAAATCGACAGCTTTTTCAGGAGTAATTTTTTGCTCTTCCAATTGTAGCTTTGTGAGCGATAAACCAGCTTTCGCACGATAATAATCATCACGCCCTCTAACCAAGCCTTTCCAATTTTTAATCGCTTTATCATCTTCACCATATTGCCTATAAAGTTCGCCCATCAAATAAGACCACGCAGATTTACGTGATAACGAAAGGCGTTTATTTTCTTCTGGGTCCATCAACATCAACAAGCCTTCAGCTTCGTCAAGACGCGCAGAGCGTAGTAAAATTTCGGATAAAGAAAGGATTAAAGGGTTGCGAACTTGTGCTGGATATTCCGATAACAACCCAAAGCTGGACGGCAATTCTTTGTTCGCTTGTTGCCAATCTTCTAAGCCAGCTAACGCCATCGCACGCCAATATTTAATCTCTTCATATTTCTGTAACGCGGGCGCAGACAAATCCTTGATAGCAAAATCAAACTTTCCCGCAATCACTTCCGCCGCCCCACGGAGCGCCATAAATTCTGGTGTTTCTTCGATACCAGGAAGTTCTGAGCGGGCAACTCTTAAAACACCTAATGTTTCATTACCCAAACCGTTGGCTAGATTTAGCTTAGCGATTGTCAGTAAGTCTTCGACCTTTTCTCCGCCTTCTTTATTGCCAATGCCAATCATTAAAACACGTTTATTTTGCTCCAACGATGCAGGTCCGCCCATTTCCCATTGTTTAAAATTAAATATTTTAGACAATGCCCTTGGTTTACTATCATCATAATCATCAACGCCAACAGCCTGTGCCTCTTGCGTTACTTCCGAACGAAGCTCAATCGGGGCTGTATCACTGCTAGGGGATATCGCAAGCCCTTGCGGTTGGTCAAGTTGAACGGAAGACCCAGTCGCCGTAATTTTCAGCTCATCAGACTTTGGAACAAGCGCAAGCCCGATAAAGGAATTAAGAGTATCAACCTCCACGTAGGCACGAGCATCACCACTAAACTGGCTTGAATCCGTCACGGCAATTACCTGAATTTCATCGCCAACAACTGGGTCAATCACAGAAATAACACGTCCTGTATTCTGTAGCGCCCAACGCAAACTGCCATAGCTTAAATCAGAATTATAAATTGTTTCTCCGCGGATAGGTTTTGTCTTTCTGCTATTCGGTGTCACAACAATGCGCCATAACAGTCCCCCGCCCTCACCGTAGTAATTAAAGCCTTCTGGTTGACGAAGACGATAAGCAATACCGCCACGTGCATCGACTTTTTCAAAATTAGGGAATTTTTTAGCGTTTGGTCCCACAATAGATGGTGGCACTTTTAAGTTGAGGTCATCAACAACAACCCATAAATACCCAGCACGTTCAAACACCGCCATACCCACATTACGTGTAGAGCTTAGCGTTATAACATGTGGCTCAGCGCCAACAATGGGTGCTTGATCAACACTTACAACGGGCATTGCAGGCATTTCTTTTTTTGCTTGCTCAGAAAGAGAACCAGCATTTGAAGCCGCTTCATTAAAGCTTTCATTTAAAGCGGAATGTTGATTATCAGGCGTTTCCACTGATGGTGTTTCAGAAGGCGTTTCTTGAGGAACATTGCTTGCTGTTCGGTTAATCTGCCCCGTGCCATTATAAACATCAACAATGATACGTTTACCAATTTTAAAATCACGGAATTTGCTGTCAGCTGGAATTTGAACCGTCAATGCCAAGGGCGCATCAGCAGCAGAAGCTACAGACACACCGCCAATATTCTTTGTTTGATTAGTATCAAGCCCTGCCGTGTTCACATTCGCCTGCGCTCCAAACGTGACAGTAAGAGCGCCAGCATCCTTAGATACTTGATATGTTGGAACCTTTGACCACTCCATAACCAGCCGCGAATAATCAGCGTGGTTACCACTACGGATATTTACCGTTTCTTGGGCATGTGAAAGAGCCGAGGATAGACATAAAGCCAAACCAAAAAGCGGTAATAAAAACAAGTGAGTAGCTTTGAGTCTAATCATCTTAAAATCCTGCCACAGAGAGGATAAAAGAACAAGGTCACGGCATGCCAATATCGAAAAGTTTTAACCGTTTTCCGTCATCTTTTAGGACAACAATGTCTACGCGACGTGAAAGGCTTAATTTTTGCTGTTCTGTAAAATCACCATTCAAATCAAAATAGCGCCCGCTAGCCATCCCCCTTACGGTTATATTTTTATTATAACCTAAGTTTTCTAACACCGCCGCGACATTTAATGCACGATAGAGCGAAAGCGACCAATTAGAATCATAACGAACCGTTTGAACGGGTGTTGGATCCGTATGCCCAACCACTTCAATGCTATTTTTAATTCGATTAAGCGTCCCTGCCAAACTAAACAATGCTTTATTGGCTTCAGATTTAATTTCTGCTTGTCCTGCTTCGAACATTAATTGCTGAGGTAGCGATATAATCAATCTGTCAGGCAATTCAATTAGTTCAATCCCTTGAAGATTTTCTTCTTGTGCTATCAATTTCTCAATGATGGCTTTTAAGTAACTGAGGTTTAATGCTTTAGAGAAGTTTACCTTTTCAATACTCAACGAATCCTCGGTGCCACGGTTTAAAGGTTGTCCGTAAAACTTGTTAAAGTTCTCTTGAACATTATTAGTTAAATCTTCCCACTTTTCTTTTTGCGGGCTGGACATTGCAAATAATAAGACAAAAAACGTCAGCATCAGTGCCATGACATCAGTAAAGGAAATCAACCAAGTGCTAGAGCCTTGCCCATCAGGTGAAAGGCGCCTACGCCTTCTGTAATAGCGCGGTTTTTGTGCAACCGTCTCTTCTTCAATTACTTCTATCTCGGAGCCATCATTCTCATCGGTCATCTTGAGGCTCCTCTTTTTGTTTTGCTAAATCCAACGGGTTATAACGCCTAAAGATTAAAGTCATTGTATCGCTGTCACCCTTACTTATCGCGATGTTAAGTAATTTTTGCGGAAAGCTCATTGCTTCTAATCGTTTTGAAAATTCGGACAGTTTTCTTGCTGTATATTTTAACGCACGCGGTTGTTGGTTTTGAACATTCGCAGGGTTTCCTTCGACGTGCATAATCATTTCCATACGCATTGGCAGTCCAGCTTTTTCTGTTCTTAAAAGAGAGACCAGCGTTGGCAATAGAAACTTCCCTTTTCTTAATCGCTTTTCAGGCATTTTGGTCAAGTCGCTTTGACCTGCCGCAAGTAAGGCTTTCGAAAACTCCTCCACGGATACTTCCACGGTCATCGTGCCTTCGTTTTTATTTTCGTCCATTTTATAGCTAGAAATTTGAGATTCAAACAGCGCATTAAGGCGCTCAAACACGTGACCATGATGTACAGATTTATCCAACGTTTCACGCAGTGAGGGGCTGTCATCCATATTACGTGCATCAGATGAAAACGCCATATCAACACTGCGCACAGCAGATGTTTGCTTGGCTTCTTCATAGGAAGAAATTGAGTTTAAAACGATGAAGAATGCTAACAACATGATGAACAAAGACAAGTTCATCAACTGACCTACATTGGCAGAGGAATCTTTGGGGTCGGTTTTCCTACGTCTTTTATATGCCATTCGTAACCTATGAAGTTATTAGCAATTATTGATTAGTCATCTTTTCAGATATTTTTGAGAGTGACTTTTTCTCCATCAGCATGATTGTTAAGGCACGCGCTTTGTCAGGCTCCATCGATGCTAGAACTGGTGCGGACTTACGCTCTGACATTTGTGACACGACCTCTAACAGAACTTGTTTTTCTAAGGTATTAAAGATACGCGCTGCGTCTTTTGGCTTCATACCTTCATAAATTTTTACAAGACTTGCAGTACGTGCGGACTCTTCTTCAGACTGCGTAACGAGCAACTCTTCAATTTCTGCCTTGAGCGATGTGAGCTCTTTGTACTTCTGCTCAAGCTCCTGCTCCGCCGCAGTTAATAAAGCACCACGCATGGACAGTTCGCGTTCACGCATTTCTAATTCTTTACGGCGTGTTGCTAAATCATCAAACAACTTCATATTTACTTCTGAGTATTCAATATCGCTTTCTGATGAATCGCGCCATTCAGGACTTTCCTTTGCTTCCTCAATTTCTGGAAGGTCTAAAGCGTCGCTCATTTCATCATTCAGC
>JAMASZ010000325.1 GCA_023301585.1 Alphaproteobacteria bacterium
TATTCAAATAATTGTAAAAATGTGACACAGGAAGTTACCTAACTTCCGGAAGATGTTGTCTGACTGGCGAATTCTGGAATTTAACATCAAAAATCTGCGATACCGGAACAATAACAGATTGCGAAGAATATAATAACAGCGCAACAAAATGTACAAAATGCAAAACCGGAAAAAATCTAATCGCAAACGGCATAGCATGTTGCAGCAACGGCGAATTCTGGAACATCGACAGCATTGTATCCTCCCCAGCAGCCTGCCACTCCCCAAAAAGACTAGAAAACTGCCTACATGCAGACTCCTCCCTAAACTGTCTAATCTGCGAAGCAACATACATATCCCACCAAGCCTCAGGAAGCTCAAAATCCCTCTGCGTACTTCGAACCTCAGTAACAGCAAACCCACTCTGCGAAAAAACAAACACAGCAGGAAAATGCGTGCTCTGCAAAACCCCAACAACCCATTACATAGTAGGAAACGTATGCGTCCCAAAACCAAACGACTGCAAAACAATAGCAACAGATTCCCTTCTCTGCGACGAGTGCCTAACACTAACACTAAGAGTAAAATCATCCCAGCGCTACTGCCAAAATCTCCACGCAGATTGCTCAATAACAGCTATGAACAGCACAGATTGCGCCGGGCCTAAAGACACTTATCGCTATATGGGCAGTGGAGTAAACCAATCTATTAATTCAGGCATGGCTATCTATGCGAATTGTTTAAGAGGAAATGCGGAAAATGGAGATAAATGTACTCGTTGTGAACCTGGATATGCGCTTGTTAATAATGGGTGTAGTTTTATTCAGAGAGCGTTTTATATACCTGGGTGTGATGTTGTGGGGAGTACTACTGCTTGTGCGGTATGTGATAGTGGGTTTTATCTTAATGAAGGGTTTTGTTGTAAGCCTGGGGAGTTTTTGATGAACTTTTCGGGGACTAAGAATTGTATTGGGTTTGATTATTTTGATGTTAAGGATTGTGATGTTTATGATATGGAGTATGATGAGTTTAATTTGCCTGTTGATGTTATGTGTGAGAAATGTAAGAGTGGGTTTTATGAGAGTAATGGAGGGTGTTGTGCTGAGGGGACTGGGAAGTTTTGGGATGGGGATAGTTGTGAGGATATTGCTATTGTTTCGATTGCTAATTGTAAACAGTATAATTCTAATTCGGAGTGTAAACAGATTAATGATTTAGTAGATCCTGTTGAGAGATTGGATAATTGTACAGCTGGATATTTTATTAATAATCATTGTTGTGCGGAGAATAAATATTGGGATGAAACTCAAAATGATTGTGTAAATATAAATATTTCAAATTTCGTCGGAACTTGTGCTCAGATAAATGAATTAGGTGAATGCATAAAATGTCAAGGTTCTTTATATTTATCAGACAAAAACTGCTGCGCCGTTCTCTCCTACTTCAATGGTTCCACCTGCGCTCTAATCTCCACAATAACCCTAGCCACAACAAACTACCCCGGCTGCAAAAAAATAAGCAACAAAAAATGTCTAGAATGCGATGGAACAACAACCCCTTCACACACCCTAACAGACGGATGTTGCACAAACGGCACAACCCACAAATCCTATTTCAACACATCCCTAAAAACATGCAAAGCCTTCCCCCCAAACTGCACATCAATAGACCTAACAACCCAAACATGCACAGGCTGCACAGCTCCAAAATACACATCTCCACTAGGCTGTTGTCCAAAAACCCAATATTACAACATCACAGATAACACATGTAAAGCAATTCCAAATCAATCTACTAATGGCTGTCAAAAAATTTTTGATGATGATGTTGGTGATTTGATTTGTGGGGAGTGTGAGGGTGCTACTGATGTTGTTAGAGATGGGAAATGTTGTGAGATTGATGAGGTTAAGGTTGGGACGAATTGTGTTAAGGCGGATTTGATTACTGATTGTGTTGTTTTGAATGATCTGGGGTATTGTGATAAGTGTAAGGCCGGGGCTAGTTTGACTGGGAAAATTGATGTGGGAGGAGGGAAGTTTGGGCAGGTTTGTTGTCCTTTTGAGGATTTTTATAATGAAACTACTTTTTTGTGTGTGGATAATACTATTGGTAATTGTGAAATTCAGTTAAGTACTACGAAATGTAGTAAATGTAAAAATGGTTTTTTTTTAGCTAATAACAATGAAAATTGTTGTAGTATTGGTAAAAATTATGCGGGTTCTGCATGTAATACTTCAGTCCTCGTAGAAAATTGCGTAAAATTCACAGGAACAGTCTGCAACGAATGCAAAGAAAACTACAATCTCTACACCGACCTAACAAATATCCCAAACGGAATATGCTGCGTAGACGGTGAATACTTCTCCAAAGAAACAGACCTAGCAAAATGCGTTCCAATCCCAAAAAAAACCTCCGACTGCCAAAACTACAACCTAACAACAGGCAACTGCGAACAATGCACATCCCCAAAATACCTCTCCGACAAAATATGCTGTCCCCTTTCCCAAAAATGGGACACCACAACAAAAACATGCAAAACTTTCACCGAAACAAATTGCAACGGCTACAACACAATAAACACAAAATGCGTATCCTGCACAGGATCAAATTACATATCCGACAAAAAATGTTGCAACGAAGGAATGGGCGTAATCACGTCTAATGGCAATTGCGTGGACACAAGCGCTACTCCGAAATTTTGTAAGAAGACTGTTGATGAGATTTGTGTGGAATGTTTGGATGGGTATAATTTTTATGGGGTTAATTGTTGTGCTGATGGGGAGTATTATGATGGAGCGTGTAAGGCTAGTGATGATTTGAGGGTTGAGAAGTGTAAGGTTTTTGATGTTAGTGATTTGGCGGATTTGAAGTGTGAGGTTTGTCAGGATGGGTATTTTTTGCTCCTGGATCAGAAGGCTTGTTGTAAAAGTGATGATTTTGTTGATGGGACTGATTGTTATGAGGAAATTGACTTTTTTGATGGGTGTGATGTTTATGATCAGGCGAAAATTCAGTGTGTTACTTGTGTTTCTGGGTATTATAATACAAATGGGATTTGTTGTGAAGAAAATAAATATCTTGATCTGGTAGATTTAACTTGTAAATTAATTAATCAAGTTCTTTATACAAATTGTGCTCAATTTATAATAAATAAAAACGAGTGTATAAAATGCCAAGAAAATTACAAATTAAAACATTCTGATAAAAAATGTCAATTAATGATCCAAAATTGCTCAAACTACGATGCAGAAGTAAACATCTGCGTCGAATGTACTACAAATTATTATTTAACCAACGGAATATGTTGTTCAAACGGAAAATATAACAAAAATGGAACATGTGCAACAATTCCAATAAACTATACTGGTTGCCAAAAATTCGAAGATAATATTTGCAAAGAGTGTGCTGATTTATATTATTTAATAGATGGATTTTGTTGTTTAAAAGGACATTTTAAAACTGGAGAATATACTTGTGAAGAAGTTACTACTTTAAATAATTGTGATGAATTTGGAAGTCATACAAAAAATTGTACGAAATGTAAAAATGGATTTGTTTTGCTTAAATTAAATTTGCAAGAGACTTATTGTCTTGAAATTACAGGGAAAAATTGTGATCAATTTGATTTAATTGAAGAAAATGAAATGAATAAATTAAAATGCCTAGAGTGTACTGGAGATGGAGTTAATTTTGTTAAGAAAGCTACTTTGTCGAATACTACTAAAGAATTTATTAGTCTTGATAAAAATGTTTCTTATTGTGAAAATTATCACATTAAGAATGTTGCTTCGGAATCTAGTTTAGTTTGTTTAAAATGTAATTCTATCCGATTTGCTTATAATGATGTTTGTTTTACGAGACAAAATAATGTAAATTGTGAATCTTCTTTATTCTTAGATAAAGATCATTGTTCAAATTGTGATCCAAATTTCTTTTTACATCAAAATGGAGTATGTTTAGAAAATCCTAAAAATTGTGAAATATACGATAAATCACGAGATTTATGTATAAAATGCGAAAGCACTCACCTATTATACTACGAGCAATTAAATTCTCGAATAACTTCAAAATGTATAATCCTATCCTCCCCAGAAGCCGCAGCTCCAGACTTCTTCCCAGCCTTCATAAAAAACTGCAACATAACAATCCCAAATTGCCTCCCAAACATATACAAAAACCTAAAAGGCGCACAAGAAAGCCTTTTCAGTTGCCACAAATGCGACAACCCAAAAATCCCATTCACCTCTTACTCAGGCGGCAAAACAACAACCAACAACCAAAAAAACTTCAACTCCCTAAAAACCTCCTCAAACCCAACAACCCAATCAACCCTCTGCCTCGAGCCAATCTCCTCAAACTTCAACAACATCCCCTTCGAATTCCCAACAAACTGCGCTCTAGGCCTTTACAACTCAGACAAGCCTCTAAACACTCTAAACAACACTTCACAAAACCCAGACCTCCAAAAAATGAGTTTATTCTGCACCGCTTGCAAACCTGGGTACCTACCTTTGTATAATGATAAATTTTTGTTGCATGTTTATAATTGTGTTTTGATTGATTTTTGTGATAGTTTTGGGAAAGGGGTTAATCGGTGTGATGAATGTGATGCGGATTATTGTTTTGGGGTTTTGGATGGGAAAATTGATTTTGGGACGTGTGTTGCTAATAGTGATGTGAATTGTTATGCGAGGGATGTTGGGAAGGGGGTTTGTGTTTTTTGTAAGAGTGGGTTTGTGGTGAATTATGATGGGAAGTGTGGGGTTTATGAAGCGCCGTTTTGTGATGGGAGTTTTAAGGGATTGAGGTTTTTTGATTCTGAGGATTTGGAGAGTGGGTTGGAGATTTTGCCGGATGGAAATGGGTGTGTTTCGTGTGATGCTGGGTATATTGGACTTTATCAAAATTCGGATAATTTTGTTTGTACGAATAGTCAATATGTTAGTGATAGGGTTTTTGTTAATAATTCTACTTTTTATGATCTTAATTGTTTGAAATATGGATTCGATGAAAATTTGAAAAAAGCTGTTTGTAAAACATGTAAAACAAATTATATAATAGATATAAACTATAAATGTATAACAAAAATCCCTATTTTCAAAAATTGTGAAATTGCAAAAGACAATTCAAATTGTGCAAAATGCTTAACAAACTTTGTCATCGCAAACAACCAATGCGAAGAACCTTCAATAAAAAATTGTTTAACATACAGCACAAACTCGGAAAACCAAATCCAAACATGTTCAATCTGCGAAGACAAACATTACCTAAAACAAAACAAATGCATCGAAGGTACAACCCAAAACTGCAAAGAATACAACGACAGCAATATATGTCAAAAATGCGATAACACCTACTCTCTCGTAACAATAAAAGACCAAAAAAAACTCTGCTACCCAATAACAAAACATGAAAATTGCACAAACTTCGCAACCTTATCATTCCAACAAAACCTAATAAAATGCACAAAATGCTCAACAAACAATTTCATAATCCAAAACACCCAAAATAAATACGTTTGCAATTCCTTCATAAAAATAGAAAATTGTCAAATATACGACAAATCCGATTTCATAATAACCTCCTCCTTCATCTGCCTAAAATGCAAAGAAAACTACTACCTAAAAAACAACAAATGCCTTGAAAGAACAACTTTCGTCCCAAACTGCGCATTATACGACGAAACCTCCGCAGCCTGTCTCTACTGCAAAGCCAAAATGTACCTAAACTCTCTCTCAACAGAATGCCTCACAAACCCCGAAGGCATATCGGGCTGCCACCGTTACCTAACCCCGCAAAAATGTTCGCAATGCTCCCAGAAATTATTTTTGAAAGATAATAAATGTTTCGGAGTCGCCGAAAAAAATTTAGTCGAGCATTGTGGGTTTTATATTAATGATGGGGAGTGTCAGGAGTGTGTCGGCGGGACTGTTTTGTTTAAAAATCGATGTGAGACTCCGATTGCGCAGAAATGTGATCGGTATTTGACTAGTAAGGAGTGTGAGAGTTGTGTGGACGGGTATGGGATTCGGATTTTTGATGGGGAGAGGAAATGTGTTGAGGTTGAGGAGAGGGTTTTTTGTCAGGTTCATGAGGATTTTTTTCCGTTTGCTTGTGTTGTTTGTGAAAATGGGTTTTTTTTGAGTCAGGGGGAATGTGTGAAGAGTTCGGTTGTGGAGGATTGTGAGGTTTATCAGGGGGAGGGGATTTGTGGGAAGTGTAAGGAAAGTTTTGTTTTGAGTTTTGATCGGAAAAATTGTTTTGGTATTGGCGGGGGATCGGAATGTAAGGATTTTAGAATTGTTGAGCCTTTTTGTGTGCTTTGTGAGGAAGGGTTTTTGATTGATGATCATGGGGATTGTGTTGTGGATAATAGGGGGAAGATTTTAGGGTGTTTGTTGATGGGGGAGAATGGAGAGTGTTCTATTTGTGAGTCTGGGTTTTATATGAATGAGAAGTTGATATGTTTGACTATTGATAAGGGGGATATTGGGGATGATGGGATTATTGATGATCAGGAATTTAGAGGGATTTATATGTTATATATATGGTTTTTATCTTTCGTTTTTGTTTATCTTTAAATATTAATTATAGTTTATTTAGATTTATTTATTTTAGTTTTTATTTTTATTTAATTAAATTTTTTTTTTATTTTTAATTTAATTATAATCATAAATAAAATAATAAATAATGCTTCTAAAAAATTTGCATAAAATAAAAAAGAACTTTTCAAACTCATTTATGAAACTTTCATTCAATCTAAAAAATAACATAGAACTTTGTTTATCAAATAATCAAAAAAAGTTTTCATCAATAAAAAAAAACAAAAATTTATTCATAAAAAATAAATTCAAAATACAAAAAAGATTTTACAACTTCAAAATAAATCCTTACAAAAACTTCCAAAAAATTTCATCCAAAAAAAACTTAACAAAACAAAACCTTCATCAATTTTCCCTTCAAAAAAACTTCCTAAAAACCTTCCTCACAAAAAAACAAATAAAAACCCACTCACAAAAACCCTTCCAAAAACAAAACCAAAAAAAATTCAAAAACCTTCTAAAAAAAATATTAAAAACAAAACCAAAACTTCAAAAAAGGTTAATAAACGAAGGCTACTCCCAAAACATAATCGCAGCATGGCTTCTAACAACAGCCTCAATAGTGTTATTCATGATTTGTCTAGGAGGATACACAAGACTCACAAAATCTGGTTTATCAATGACAAAATGGAAACCTGTAAATTCAAAATATCCAAATTCAGATAAAGAATGGAATAATGAATTTGAGCGGTATAAGGAGACTCCTGAGTTTATTGAGGGAAATCCGGATATTTCTCTTTCTGAATTTAAGAAAATATTTTTTGTGGAATATTTTCATAGATCTGTTGGCAGGTTTATTGGAGTTGTGTTTGGAGTGCCTTTTCTTTATTTTAATTATAAAGGGTATTTTACCAAGTTGATGAAAAAACGGTTATTTTTCTTTTTTTGTCTTGGCGGGTTTCAAGGACTTATCGGCTGGTGGATGGTTAAATCAGGTTTCGAAAAAAAACCAAATTACCAATCCCGCCCACGCGTATCAACATACCGCCTACTAACCCACAACTCCCTAGCGCTAATACTCTACAGCTCACTACTCTACAACTCTCTACTCCTGCTAACCCCCCTAAAATACAAAGCCTCGTTCCAAATGCTAAAAGACATAAAAAAGATAAAAAAATTCTCAATAATCCTTCTCCATTTAATAGCCTTAAATCTCCTAACAGGCGTAACAGTAGCCGGAATAGACGCCGGAAAAGTCTTCAACACTTGGCCTTTAATGAACGGAGCAATAATTCCAAAAAATTACTGGCAACAAAAAAAAGGGTTTTATAATTTTTTCGAAAATTGCGCTACTGTCCAATTTAATCACAGATTTTTTGCTTATTTGACTTATTTTACCTCTTTGCTTTTTTTTTTTAAGATGAGGAAAATGGTTTTGCCGCGTCCGTTTTTTTTTGCGGGGAAAGGGCTTTTCTTTTTGGTCAATTTTCTCTCTGCCCCTGTGATTTTCAAGGTCAATTTCTGGCCTTCTGAAAAAGGCCAGCAAAGGTTTAAAAGTTTTATAGGGTAGTTTTAAGTGTTCTGAAGCACTGTGCCAAAAATAAATGAGTTCTACCTTGTAATAAGGCCACAATTGGCCTTTGAAAATGAGCAAAAGTGGCGCCATCTAGTGGCGCTGCTGCCACGTGACCGTTTTTTTTTTT
>JAMASZ010000326.1 GCA_023301585.1 Alphaproteobacteria bacterium
CCACCAGTGTAAAACACTGGGCGTTTAGCATTCGCAAGTAACTCAACCGCTGCTTCAATACGCGTCATATCAGGCTCTGTTTGTGGCTCATATAAATGCATCGACGCTTTATCTTTAGGGATATATTGCCCCTCAGCAAACTGAATATCTTTTGGTAAATCAATTACAACCGGACCTGGGCGACCTGTACGCGCCACATGAAATGCTTCATGCATAACATCTGATAAATCATCAACATTTTTGACCAAGTAGTTATGCTTCGTACAGGGGCGCGTAATCCCCGTTGTATCCGCTTCTTGGAACGCATCATTACCAATTAAGAATGTCGGCACCTGCCCCGTAATACAAACAAGCGGAATGGAGTCTAATAACGCATCAGTTAATCCTGTTACCGCATTCGTAGCACCAGGACCACTAGTCACCAAAACCGCGCCAACTTTACCAGTTGAGCGCGCATAACCTTCCGCAGCATGCGCAGCACCTTGTTCGTGACGGCATAAGACGTGCTTTACTTTATCTTGTTGGAATAACGCATCATAAATTGGCAAAACAGCACCACCTGGATACCCAAAAATTGTATCAACCCCTTGCTCTACGAGCGCTTGGATAACAATCTCAGCACCACTAGCTTTCTTGCCAGCAATTTTCACAGGCGACTTTGCTGCTTTCTTCGATTGAGTTTCAGATTTCTTCTTTTTACCAATGGTCATCTCTATACCTATATTTTATTTATTCTTAACAAAAAAAACGCCCCAAATTTTTAAGGGGCGCTGACTTAACTTTCTTAACATCGCATTAATCCAGTCGCACCCTCCAAACACGGAGAACAACGAGTACCACAAGACGTAAGACAATGTTATATAAATTCTGCATAGAAACAATATTACACAATAACCCCTATTTGCGCAATATTTTTATTTTCAACAACCTGATTTCGGAACCAAGTTACCTGTCTTTTTGCATATTTCCTTGTCTGACCCTGCGCCATTCTGATGGCATCTTCCTTGGTCACATCGCCTTTTAAGTAGCCGCGTAATGCAGGCACACCCAAAGCCTTGGTAAGTAAGCAATTATCCTTAATCTCGCCAGCACGAATCGCCTCCTCAAAAGCGCCAACCTCTTCCACAGCGCCGTGCTCCATCATGTAAACGAAGCGGCTATTACAGCGCTCATAAAGCGTTTCACGCTCAGGGATTATCAGCTTCACATCAAACTCCCAATCATCAGGAGGACCCGACAGAGGCTCATCCTGCCACTCCGCCAAACTCTTTCCCGTGGCCTCTAAAACTTCCCACGCTCTAATAATACGCGCTTTATGATTGGCATGAAAACGCTCTGCCATCACTGGGTCACGCGCCTGCAACTCTGCATAAAATGCCTCAGCACCCATTTCCGCATAAGTAGCATTCACACGCGCGCGAACCTCATCCGCAATATCGGGGATTGGCGACAGTCCATACAATAAAGAATTAATATAAAGCCCCGACCCACCAACAATAATTGGTGTCTTACCCTCTTCTAATACCTGACCGATAAGTGGTTCAACCATTTCACGCCAGTTACCCGCCGAACAATCTTCATTGGGGTGTAGCGCGCTATAAAGTTTATGAGGGAATAACGCCAAATCACTGGCTGGCGGTTGCGCCGTTAACATATGCAATCCGTCATAGATTTGCATAGAATCGGCATTAATTATCACACCGTTTTCACGTTCTGCAATCTCCAAAGCAAAGGCGGACTTACCGCTTGCAGTAGGTCCGCCTATAACATGAATTTTTTTAGTCACAGATCAGTATCTATTTTTTCTGATCTAACTTCAGCGCAACAAAGCGAACATCATCATCTCGGTTAATCAGCAATAACACAGAAGATCTCTTTGCCTTTTTCGCTGCTTCAATCGTATTAGCAACATCGGCAGGAGACGCCATAGCGGTTTGGTTAATCTCAACGATTACATCACCGCTCATGATGCCCTTTTCTGCCGCCATACCGCGTACATCAGATTCTAAAACAATAACACCTTGGACATCTTCACCAACGTTAAACTTCTGACGCGTTGCTTTCGACAATGCCCCTAAAGTCATACCAAATTCTTCAACCTTCGTGCCTTTATCTGGCGTTTGAATAACTGAACTTGGCTCATCCGCTTTCGCTAATAGTCCATCTTCTTCAGCTTTTTCCAATTCACCAATAGCTACTTTTGCCTTGTTGATTTTTCCGTCACGCCAGTACTCTAACGTTACTTCTTTTTCAATTGGCGTCTCGGCAACAATCCTCGGTAGCGTACGCATTGCGCTCACTTTTTTACCATCAAATTTAGTAATGATATCACCAGCCTTGAGTTCCGCTTTTTCAGCTGGACCACCTGGTGTAACGCTTGCAACAAGCGCCCCACGTGCTTTACCAAGCTCTAAGCTCTCGGCAATTTCATCCGTTACTGTTTGAATGCGAACACCCAACCAACCACGTCTTGTACGACCATATTCAATTAATTGGTTAATAATTGGGTTCGCCAAGTTCGATGGAATGGCAAAACCAATCCCAACAGACCCACCAGTCGGTGAGAAAATGGCTGTATTAATACCAATAACTTCACCTTCCAAATTAAACATCGGACCACCAGAGTTCCCTCTATTGATTGACGCATCTGTTTGAATGAAGTCATCATAAGGTCCAGAGTTAATATCACGTTGGCGCGCAGATACGATACCTGATGTTACCGTGCCCCCCAATCCAAATGGATTACCAATCGCAAGCACCCAATCACCAACACGCATAACCGCGCTGTCACCGAATGAAACACCCGTTAATTCTTTTTCTGTTTCAACTTTTAAAACAGCAATGTCTGTCTTTTCATCAAGACCAACAATTTTTGCCTTCATTGTTGTGTCGTCATGGAAGGTTACACGAACCTCCTCAGCGTCACGAACAACGTGGTTATTTGTAATGATATATCCATTTTCACCATCAATAATAAAACCAGAACCTAGCGATGTTGGTGGCAAGGAAGGTGCCATACCGCCACCATCACCACCGCGACGTCCCATAAATTCTTCAAAGAAATCTTCAAATGGAGACCCTGGTGGAAACTGCGGCATATCAGGCATACCTTGCATCGGCGCCTGTTCTGCAACTTTCTGCGTTGAAGAAACATTGACCACTGACGGCGTTAATTTTTCTGCCAAATCCGCAAATGACGATGAGGATCTTGTTAAACCTTTAACAACTGGGACAACATCTTTTGCTATCGCAATTTGAGGGACAACAGACATGCTCATCACAGCAAGTGTTGTACTTAAAATAAATTTACGCATTATCATTTTTATTCCTCTTAAAGTTTAAATATGAATTGATATTATAATAACAAAAACGGTCAAAATATGTCTATATTTTGATTAACGTCCCTTTTGGAAATATTTAAAGAAGTCGCTGTTTGGCGATAAAATCAATCTTGTGTCTTCATCAGAAAGTGTCGTTTTATAAGCTTCCATAGAACGAATAAAGCCATAAAACTCTTTGTCTTTATTAAACGCATCTGTGTAAGTTTTAATCGCCAATTTATCGCCTTCACCTCGGATAATCTGTGCTTGACGCTCAGAGTTCGCCAAGATAACAACACGCTCTTTATCAGCAGTAGAGCGGATTTCCTTTGCGCGTTCTTCCCCTTTAGCACGTGTTTCCGTTGCACGTTCCTGCAACTCAGAAATCATTCTACGAACAGTAGACGTTCTAAGTTCACGTGTAAGGTCAGCGCGGACAATACGAATATCAACAATTTCAATACCAAGTTCATCTTGCTTAGTTTTTGAATTAACGCGTCGGCTAATTTCATCCATAATACTTGTACGGCGGTCTGAAAGTAACTCTTGTAAAGATGTCTGACCTAAAACAGAACGCATTGCATCATTCAAAATATTTTCTAATCGTGAATTTGCAATGTTAATCGTACCTAGTGTTTTCAAGAACTGTAGCGGATCAACAATTTTATAACGCGCAAACCCATCAACAATAATTGGCTCCCCGCTAACATTTGCAAAGGACTCAATTTCATTCTCGTCAACAGCACTAGCCACATCATCAACGCCTTCTTCACCTTCAGTGGTATCAACAATGTTCTCACGTTTGTCTGGTATCACTGAAGAACTTGCAATAACAACCTGCTCAGGCTTTGGATCTACTGACAAAATACGACGGTCAAAAGTTTTAACTTCTTGAACTAACGGAATTTTCAAATGCAATCCTGGACCACGTGGCTCACCCACTGGTTGCCCTAACTGCAAGACCAACGCTTGCTCGCGCTCATCAACTTGAAACAAAGACTGCGATACAATTAAGAAAACTGCCGCAATGACTAACAATGCAATATTTAATTTGTTACTACTCATTTTTATA
>JAMASZ010000327.1 GCA_023301585.1 Alphaproteobacteria bacterium
CCTGATTCAAACCAAACATCAACAATGTCAAAAATTTGGTCGTAATCTTCGATGCTGTATTTATCACCAAGGAATTCTTGCGCGTCCATTGACCACCACGCGTCAGAACCATGTTCTTCAAACGCATCTGTAATACGTTTTAAAACATCGGAATCTTTTAATGGCTCGTTTGTTTTCTTATCAATGAATAAAGCAATCGGCACACCCCAAGCGCGTTGACGTGAAATACACCAATCTGGGCGTTGTTCAATCATCGCTGTAATACGGGCTTCCCCTTTTTTCGGGTGCCAGCCAGTTTCTTTAATGGCTTTCAGCGCCGTTTCACGAAGCTTTAACTCATTATCCATCGCAATAAACCATTGTGGTGTTGTGCGAAAGATAACAGGGGCTTTTGAACGCCAGCTATGTGGGTATTCGTGACGAATAGAACCTTTTGATAATAACGCGCCAGCTTCATCAAGTGCCTTTAACGGCGCAAAATTACCCGGTCCCATTTTACCTTTTTGGTCATAAATTTCTAATCCAGCGAATAACGGTACGTGCTCACGGAATTTTCCGTCATCAGTAACGTTGTCGGTCATTTCGATTTCAAATCCTATATCAGGAATAGCGGACTTAGTTGTTGCCTTGTGCGCTTGGTTATATGATTGAACCAAATAATAATCGTCAACACCATGACCAGGGGCGATGTGAACAAAGCCTGTTCCACTTTCCTCTGTCACGAAATCACCCGCCAGCATTGGCACGTCAAATTCGTAGCCTTGCCCATGGAATGGGTGCTTACAAATTGTACCAGCTAGGTCGGCGCCCTTTAGTGTGCTCAATACTTTATGACTTTCAATCTTTGCTTGTGTTGTCACAGCTTCAATTAAGCTTGTTGCAATCGCAATTTTCTCACCAACAACGGCTTTGCTGTCTTGTCCAAGGGTTTCAACTTCAATCACGCTATATTCAATGTTTTCACCAAAGCCGATTGCGCGGTTTGAGGGCAGTGTCCAAGGGGTTGTTGTCCAAATAACAACAGAAACACCCTCTAAAAGTGCATTATTTGACGTTTTAATAGGGAATTTGACCCAAACTGTGACTGATTTATGCTCTTTATACTCAATTTCAGCCTCTGCAAGGGCGGTTTGCTCCACAGTTGACCACATTACGGGCTTAACACCGCGATAAAGACCGCCATTATCCAAGAATTTGTGTATTTCACGTGCAATTTGGGCTTCTGCGGGCTTTGTCATGGTGCGATATGGATTTTTCCAGTCACCAATCACGCCTAAACGTTCAAATTGTTCAGCCTGCGTATCAATCCACCCTTGGGCAAATTCACGGCATTCGCTACGGAAAGTGATAGGATCTACGTCGTCCTTATCTTTACCCTCAGCGCGGTATTTTTCTTCAATTTTCCACTCAATTGGAAGTCCGTGACAGTCCCAACCTGGAACGTATGGGGCATCATAGCCCATCATTTGCCAGTTTTTGTTGATAACGTCTTTTAAAATTTTGTTGAGCGCGTGACCCATGTGGATATTGCCGTTCGCATAGGGGGGGCCATCATGCAAAATCCATTTGTCTTTACCTTTGGAGCTTTCACGGATTTTATTGAATAAATCCATGTCTTTCCATCTTTGAACCATCTTAGGCTCGTTTTCTGGCAGATTCCCACGCATTGGGAAGTCAGTTTTAGGTAAGAACACCGTGTCACGGTACTTATCTTCGTCTTTTTTATTTTCGCTCATGCGAAGCAATATGCGGTAAATAAGGGGCTAAATCAAGCCAGAAATTGCACTAATATCACAGCTAAAGGAACAGTGATTAAGCCTAATATTGTACTGATTAAAACTGTCGCTGCCGTTTTTTCTGGGTGTAGGTTTAACGTAGAAGCATAAGCCACTAAATTACCTGCCACCGGAACGGCACTAAATATGGCTAACATTTGATATATCTCAAAGCTAAAGGCTTGAAAGTAAAGCTTATCAATCACAATAACGCTAAAGCCAAACGCGGGCCATAAGATGAATTTTGGTACAGACATTCCGACCAATAATTTTAAATCAACCTCTAGTCTTTTCTGTTTGGCAAGCGCCACACCGATAATCATCATACCGATAATCACCCAAGCTCCGATTGCGTAATCCCAATAGCGCATGAAGGATTTTGGTAGCGGAAGTCCGCTTAAATTATATAAAAGACCTAACCAAATAGCATGAATAACTGGAAGTTTAATAACTTTTAATAGCGCCCCTTTTAAACAGGCATTACCCCGCGCACCAAAATAGTAGCCAAGTCCTACTTCATTTAAGAATGCGCCTAAATTCAAGAGAGCATAGACGCCAAGCCACTCAGGACCTAATAAAGCCAAAATGACAGGTAACCCAAAATACATGGTGTTTCCTGTGACACTGCCCATCCCAATTAAGTTTGCAGTATTGTTCTTCCAAATTTTCTGTGAGGTAACGTAAGCAATTGTACCTATCAGCGCTGAGCCTAAAAAGAAAATGATGGGTAGGGCTATATACTCGGCCGTAAATTTCATTTGTGCCATCGCGCCAAAATTAACGATGGGTGCTAAGATATAAATCGCAATAGTCGCCATAGATGGCAAGTTTACATCCATCCAGCGCCCTGAGATAAAACCAAGGGCGATTAAAATATAAAGGGGAATAATGTTCGCGACTAAAAGTAGAAATATATCCATTAAGGCATTATTTCAGAATTTCACGTGTCTGTGCACAGTCTTTTTCCATTTGAACAATTAAATCGTCCAACGAATTAAATTTAGCTTCACCGCGCAGACGTTTTACTGGCTTAACACGCAAAGTCTTGTCGTAGATGTCACGGTCTGGGAAATCTAATATATGTGCTTCAACTTGTCCTTCGCTCACCTCAAACATAGGGCGGATACCAATATTAGTGGCGGCGGGAAGCCATTCCTCTTCACCCTCAATTTGCACTAAGCAGGCATAAATACCATAAGCGGGGTGGAGTGTGTCTTTAAGTAAGATATTGGCAGTAGGATAGCCCAATTCATGCCCACGACGGTCGCCACGAAAGATTTTGCCCTTAATTTCCCAATCCCAACCTAAAATTTCGTTGGCGCTATCGATATTACCATTTTTCAATGATTGTCGGACACGGCTAGATGAATATGTCTTATCTGATGCGTCGTTTACAGGCTCGACGATATCAATTGGAATGCCAGCCTCTTTAATGGTCTCTGCAGACCCTTTGCGTAACTGTCCAAAACAGAAATTATAGCCAACGACAATATGAGATGCAGCCAAACCATCGCTTAAAATGCGCTGAATAAACTCATTAGCTGTTTGGCTAGCAAAGTCCCAATCAAAATTCAGGGAGAATAAATAGTCAATGCCTTCATGGTCCAAACGCTTTGCTTTCTGCGGGGCAGGGGTGATGCGTCCTGGCGGTTCATCTGGATGGAATAGGCGTCTAGGGTGCGGCTCGAACGTTAAAAGCCCTAAAGGTTTGTCTAATTTCTTTGCTATCTCCTTAGCGCGTGCAATAAGCGCTTGATGACCTTTGTGAACACCATCGAAATTACCAATCGCTATAACCGCACCCTTGGCGCGCTCTGGTACATTATCAATTTGTTCAAATATTTCCATGTTATCCGTCTTAATTAACTTCTAAGGCAGGTGCAAGCCTTCAATTGTCTCAAGGATTTCTTTTTTTAAATTTTCAAAGTGTTGGTCATCAAAGCCTTTGAGGTTATTCTCGATTAAACGGCAAACCTGCATTTGTTTAGGCAAGTCAGCATCCTTAATTGGTGCAAATTTTTCTGTGTAACTGTTGGGGAATCTAAAATCCCACCACTCTGCGGGTAGGGGTAATAGCGCCATTTTATACTTTTCTGCTGCTGTCATCATCGTATTTTCAAGTGTTTTACGGTTGCTTAAAATCTCATCAGAAAAATCGGTGTAATCTCTTGCCGCTGGATTGTTGCTAGGGTTTTCGCTTAGGTAATCAAACGGTGTGCCCATATCTACCTCAACTCCGTTGCTATCAATTAAGCATATATCAATTGCCATCGCACGAGGGTGTCCACGCATTCCAGGGGCAGAGAGTAATGGGTGTGGACCTGTTGCCCAATGGGGGTTTGCTTTTACAATTTCTGTTTCCGCCATAGCCTCTTGCGCCTCATAGGTGCGTAAAGAATCCTTTAGCTCAAACACATACTCATACTCTTCATGCAATATACGAGCAGCAATAAGCGTGATCGCCGCTAAATCTTTATGACACCAGAACCGTGCTTTGTCGTGGTAAATGGCTTCTTTGAAGATATTTCGTGGGTGGTCAGCCTTGGCATAAACCAAATCAATGATGACAGGCTCATCGTTTAAAAATATGTCCATCGGGACAAGTTCTGAATGCGGTATTTGTTCCATAGTCATACTCTATATATTTTATCGCAATAATATAGACAAATTTTTTCAAATAAGGTACATCAACCCTATCATGAATAGTTGTATTACAAGATGTTATACCTTGTTGTTAATAGGGTTAGGCGCGATGCTGGTTTACTTGCCAGCAAATATTGCGCGTGCGGAATCTGATATACCTGTTCCTACGATGAAACCAAGCTTTGATAAAAAGTCTCTTCAAAAATCTGATGCGGCAGCTGATGTTTCTTATCTTATAAGACGCAAACCCGTCATAAATGAAAAATTGCGCTCTATTCGAGGTAAGGACGAAACTATATACAGCAACAGTTTGTCTAAAAAGCAAGCTAGCCTATATAAAGAAATTTTTGCCTTACAAGCAAAGGGGAAAATAAACCACGCTGATAAGAAAATTAAAAAACTAAATAATAATTTGTTGATGGGGCATGTTCTTGCTCAACGATATTTACATCCAACGGCGTATCGATCTAAATCTCAAGAGTTGGGAGATTGGTTGTCAAAATACAAAGATTTCCCGCAAGCAAAAGCCATTTATAAATTGGCTCAAACAAAGGGTGTGTCAAATATATCTGCTCCGCAAAACTTAAAGTCTATTCGTGGTAATTTAGGAATGAGTTCTATCAGGACGCGTTCTTACAAGTCGACAAAATCAAGAACGCCTCAACAACAAGAAGCTGTTTTAAAATTATTTAAAGAAATCAAACATCATATTAAACAGTATGAGCCAACTAACGCTCAATCCTTATTAGGGAGTTCCCAAGCGTCACAATATTTAGACAGTGTTGAATATGATCAGTTGCGTGCCATTATTGCTTCTGGTTATTTATACGCAGGGAAACTGCAACAAGCTTCTACTATGTCCTCTAAGGCTCTTAACCGTTCAGGCGGACAAGCGCCTTACGCAGGCTGGGTGCAGGGCTTGGTACAGTGGCAATATAAAAATTACGCGGCTTCTGCGCGTGCATTTGAGAGCGCTGCGACTTCCACGTACTCATCTGGCTGGATGATATCTGCCTGTGCTTATTGGGCGTCTCGCGCCCATATGCGCGCCGGCAATATTTCACTTGTAAGTAAGTGGTTGGACTTGTCAGCAAGCTACCCAAAAACTTTTTATGGTTTAATTGCAACACGCGCACTGGGTAATAATTTATCATTTGATTGGTCTATGCCAAAATTAAGTCGTAAGCATGTTGTTGAAATTGAAACTACAAAACGAGGTCAGCGCGCTGGTGGATTGATACAAGCTGGTCAAAAAGGACTAGCAGAAAACGAACTGCAATATATCAATTCAAAAGGCGATGTTAAAAAGCAAGAAGCATTATTGGCGTATGCCAATCATTATAAATTGCCTGCTTTGCTTATGAAGTTAGGTAATGCGTATAAAAATCCTAATGGCGGTGTTTATGAAGCCGCATTATATCCATTAACATCTTCGCAACCTCAAACTGGTTTTAAAATTGATGAAGCACTGATGTTGGCAATCATTCGTCAAGAATCTCGGTTTCAACAAAACGCTCATAACCCAACAGGGGCAACAGGTTTAATGCAGTTGATGCCAACGACTGCAAATTATATTTCGGGTAAGACTATCTATGATAAAGCAGAAGGGCGGTATAAGCTTAATGACCCTTCAGTTAATTTAGAAATTGGTCAGAAATACGTTCAACATTTACTGGCACACCCTGCTGTGAAAAATGATTTACTATCCATGACAATTGCTTATAACGCAGGACCAGGAACTTTGTCGCGCTGGAAACGTGAGCGTAAACATATTAAAGATCCATTATTGTTTATTGAAACAATTCCTTATAATGAAACGCGTGCATTTATTGAGCGTGTCTTATCAAACTATTGGATTTACCGTATGCGCCTTAATCAAGACACGCCGTCTTTAGATGCCGTTGCAGAAGGGCGCTGGGCGCGTTATGCTTCACAGAGTAATTTAAGTTCAGATGATTTAGCTTTAAAATAGAGAGAGGGTGTAATGCACGAAGCGATTAAAAATTTTATACGTCCTCACTATCAAGGCATGGATGGTTATGTTTCTGCTGGCATGGAAACCGGTAAAGATGAAAGCCTAGTCTTTATGAATGCGAACGAGGGGCATTACGTCTTACCTGAATTGCAGGGCTATAATTTTTACCCTGAGCCACAACCTTTAAAACTTATTGAGTTAATGGCAGATGCCTATGGCGTTGAAACATCACAGATTGTCGCAACCCGTGGTGCAGATGAATCGCTTGGGCTTTTGACCAAGATTTTTTGTGAGCCTCATAAGGACGCTATTGTTATCAGTGAGCCAGCTTTTGGTATGTATGCGGTTAATGCCGACTCAGCCCCTGTAAAAACATATGATGTACCCTTAATAAAATCTGATGATGGCTTTGCTATTGATAAAACAGGAATAATTGCTAAAGCACAAAGTGATGATGTTAAGCTGGTCTATATCTGCTCTCCTAATAATCCAACAGCAGGGTCATTCCCGCATTCTAACATCCTAGAGATTGTAAAAGCAGTGGACGGGCATGCAGTAGTTGTCCTTGATGAAGCGTATGCTGAATTTTCACAGCAAGGAAGCCTGTCAGGTGAGCTACAAAATTGCCCTAATTTAATAATTTTACGTACTTTGTCTAAAGCCTATGCTTTGGCGGGTGTGCGTATGGGCGCGACGCTTTGTGATGACAGTGACTTTATTGATTTAATGAAGAGCAAGGTTTTGGATACTTATCCGTTACCACGTCCAGCAATCGAGGCTGCTTTAATTGCCCTTGCTCCTGCCAACCGCGCACAAATTAAACAAAACATTCAAAGCTGTTTAGCCGAGCGTGACCGCTTAAAGGAATTTTTTGAAATCTCTGAACTAGTCACAAAAGTGTATTCAACCGATGCCAATTTTATGTTGATAGAGGTTGTCGATGTCAAAGCTATTTGGCAACACTGTTATGATAACGGCTTTGTCTTACGTGATTTTTCTCATAAGCCTGAAACGGCAAATTGCTTACGTATCTCGCCAGCAACGGCCGAGTTAAATGATAAGTTTATGGAAGTGTTTAAAGCTTATAAACTAGCCTAATAGAGCCAGTATTTCTTGTTTTAAAGCAACATCACCCAAAGCTAACACATCACCTTTAGAGTCTAACGTCAGTGGATTACCGCTCCAGTCACACATATGACCGCCAGCCCCTTCAATAATGGGCGGAATAGCGGCGTAATCAAATGGCTTTAACTCGTTCTCGACAACAGCATCTAATGCGCCTAGTGTCACTAAACCATAGGAGTAGCAATCGCCCCCCCAAATTAAAAACTCACTTTTATCGTGTATGTCCTTCCAACAGTCCAAATAGCTTGGGGAGGTGCTGGAAACACGCGCATCGCTTAATTGCGAACATTTCCGTGATGTAACGTCCTTGCCATTAAAAGTCGTTGGCATTCCTTTGGCGCCAACCCAGCGTTCATTTAATATTGGCTGATCTATAATCCCTAAAATAGGAACACCATTCTCACAAAGCGCTATTAAGGTGCCAAAATTTGCGCGCCCCACCACAAAGGACTTCGTGCCATCAATCGGGTCAAACACCCATGTATATTGGTTCTTAGTAGGCTTAATCCCAAACTCTTCGCCAATAATACCATCTTCTGGACGTTGTTCTTCGATAATGGTTCGTAATCGCTGTTCAACGGCTTTATCAGCGATTGTCACTGGGCTGTCATCGCTCTTTTGTTCAACGTCAAAGGTGGCGCGGAAATATTTACGAATAATTTCACCCGATTCATCGGCTAAATGGTTGGCTAATGTAATAAAATCTTGCATATCGCGCTCGTTTCCGCCTTAATATTATCTTCTTTTTAACAATGATGAGCATGAGTTTATAAATGAAAACGGTCAATGATATTCGTACAGAATTTTTAGGTTTTTTTGAAGGTAAGGGGCATACCGCCGTTGAATCTTCCCCACTTGTGCCACAAAACGACCCAACATTGATGTTTGTGAACTCTGGCATGGTGCAGTTTAAAAACGTATTTACGGGCACTGAAACCCGCGATTATACCCGTGCCACAACCTCACAAAAATGTGTCCGAGCTGGTGGTAAACACAATGACTTGGACAATGTGGGCTACACAGCCCGTCACCATACGTTCTTCGAAATGCTTGGGAATTTCTCCTTCGGTGATTATTTCAAGGAAGAAGCAATCTTCAATGCATGGGAATTAGTGTCCAAAGTATTCGAAATGCCAAAAGATAAATTGCTTATTACGGTTCACTCAACGGATGAAGAAGCCGCTGGTCTTTGGAAAAAAATAGCTGGCTTTGACGATGATAAAATTATCCGTATCCCAACAGATGATAATTTCTGGCAAATGGGTGATACAGGACCTTGCGGTCCATGCTCCGAAATTTTCTATGACCAAGGGGAAACATTACAAGGCGGACCTCCAGGCTCACCAGAAGAAGACGGCGACCGTTT
>JAMASZ010000328.1 GCA_023301585.1 Alphaproteobacteria bacterium
ATAAATTCAGTGTCTCAAAAGTCCTTAATCATAAGGAGCATAATCATAAGGATATTCCAAACACTTCATGAGGCAGTAGCAAAACCCTCCCCACTCATTGTGAAATGCTGTTTTTAATTTTATTGCTGTTGCTGTTGCTCTGATCAACGGCTGGTAAATACCAGGCCTATTTTAATGAATACTTTTAGCGCCATCTAGATTCAAACACTGAACTTCAAATTGAGAAAAATAAAAATATAGAAGTACTTGTATTAAATTGACGATTTAGGTAACTAATATAGGCAAATCCAAAATTCTAATCCCGCAAGAATGACTGTGGATATGAGTAGAATATATATCTTTAAAAAAATATATTAATATTTAATTAAATAGAGTGGGCCTTAACGTAAAAGTACGAAGATTGGGTTCAAAACCGAATATAAAAAAAAGTCAGAAAAGGCTCAAGAGAATTCGCCCATTTAGTACCCAGAGAGGCAGGCAGCATTTCTTTTTCAGCCTTGCTTGGCGGTAAAGGCGGTAAATTCAAACAGTGAAACAGAACACATTTTGTTTGAAACTAAGTAAAACAGTTTGAATAGCTGATAAAATGTTTTTTTTTGTGAATATATTATTTTTTTGAACCCAAAAACATATTTTCTATTAAATGAGAAAAAAAGAAATTGCATTTGTATTGTTCTGTCTCGTTTATTAACTCCTAAATTGAAATCAATATTTAAAGTTTTTGTTGGCAGCCCTGGCTCTCTCCAAGCGAGCTTGGCATTCTTCTCTCATGCGCCTTTCCCTGGCTTCTCTTTCTTGCCTTTCCATCCTCTCTTTCCTCTCCTTTTCCTCACGGTCTTTCCTCTCCTTCCTCTCCTTTTCCTCACGTTCTCTCCTCTCCTTTCTCTCTCTATCCTCACGTTGTTTACGCATGAGCTCATTATGCCTCCGGGAGTCCTCAATGGCTTGGGGGTTGGTGGGGTTATATTTATCGGGAACCCTGTAAGCCATGATGGATGCGGTTGGATGCGGTTGGCTGCGGTTGGATGCGGTTGGCTGCGGTTGGATGCGGTTGGCTGCGGTTGGCTGCGGTTGGCTGAGGTTGGCTGCGGTAGAAGACGAGCTGTTGATGTCTGAGATGACGAATCAAAACTGATATCTTTTCCAAATTTGGTCCTTGTATTTATACTATTTTTTTGTATCTCTTCTTCGGTTGGAATTTCAGTCTAATTAACATCAGATTCGTCAAAGGATTATTTTCTGATTCTAATTGACCAGACATGTCCTGCCCCCTTCTTTTTTGAGCCAATGTGATCGTTTGATCCAACATTCACAGTATAATGATAGAATGAATGTTAATCCATTTGACCCATTTTTAATTTAGCGGCAAAGTTAAAAAGGAAATGCCAGACACTCTTCTTGACTGTCGTCTTGGCTCTAGAAATCCCTACCAACTTACCAAAAGGTAGGCTAGCAATATGGGGAGAGTCGAATTCTATAGACGTTTGTTTATAAAATTTGACTCTCCTCCATTTTTCTTCTAATTAAACCCAAATGGAATTGCAGAAAGTAACGAAAAGATTGTGTTATCAGTTTCAAAAGTTCCAATTCTGCTATATTTAGAAGAAAAAAAGCCATATTTAGCAGTATTGAGAATCATTACGCTATTCAAAACAATCACAATTTTCAAATGTGTTTATATTTTTAGATACAAGTCCAACTATGCTTGAAATGCCCTCTATGAACAGAATGTTATGTTATGACTTGCTGACTCTGTGGGATTTTTTATCGCTCAGGTTCTCTACCTGTGTCCAATTTTTTTTCTCTTTCAACGGTCGCAAGTTTAAAAAAGGGAGAACATATAAGCCAAAAATTCGGCCAAAAAAAAAAATGGCCGATTTTGGCCGAATGTCGTACATTCCGCCGGAATGTCTGACTTTCCGCTGGAATGTCTGACTTTCCGCCGCAATGTATGACTTTCGGCCAAAATCGGCCAAATGGGCTTTTTTGGCCGAATTTGACCGAATTTCGTTTTTTTAGCAACTTTATGCTAAATAAGGAAAAATCTTCCCTTTACGTACTTTATTACGCTGGTATGACGGATAGACTTTGCGCGCGCTCATATAAATAAGTTCTCAGCTCATAGCTCTTTTCTCCTTTTGGTTTTTGCATCAGAGCTTATACTCAAATCTCCTAGATGGCAGCTGTAACACAATACAAATGCCTATTCAAGTTTTAAAGACTTGTCAGCCGAGCTAGTTTTTTATTTAATGAGATGGTTTTGGGACATAAATGGAAATATTTATTGGCATATTACAAGATACATAGTTCGACAAAAATAATACAAAAATAGCACTATATGGAACGTCATCAGGGCAAAAGACACCAGTTTGTCTTTTTTCTTCTTCTTCTTCACTCGGTAGTTGACCGTTTCTTGGGGATTTTCCTGACAGCTTCCATGCAAAGCATAGTTGCAGGGCCAGCCAGAAAATTTAAGTTGGGATCAAAGTCATTCTTGGGCGTTGTGGTGACAGTGTAGTGGCCGGTTGTAGTTGTAGTT
>JAMASZ010000329.1 GCA_023301585.1 Alphaproteobacteria bacterium
TCCTCCTCGTCGCCCCCCCAATCATCCTCCTCCTGCCCCTCCTCCTCCGCCGCCGCCTTGTACCCTGAAGCAAGCTGCACGTCTTGGCGGGGTCGTTCTTGTGTTTCTTGCCAAAAGATGGACGCTATGCGAACGGGGATTGGGGCGGGGCCGAACATTTCGACGACAGCCATGGCCGTGTCTCCCACCATCAGCCGCACCCCTCCTGCTGTTTGCACACACTCTAGACCCATGTGAGCGGAAGCCGCCATTATATCTCCGTTCATGAAGCTCCGCCTGGTTCCATCCACCTCTCTAGTTGCGATAGGCGTCAAGTGTTCATCGGGTACCCCACTACGAGCTCGTTCTTCGGCGTCCATCGTTTTCCCGCTAAGGTTGTTCAGCATCTCCTCCACAATACGAGGGCAGTCGAGCATTCGCTGGAAGACGAGATTGAAAGGGCACTCGACTACCTGGGCGGGTTGCCCCGCTTTGCCTTTTACGTCTTTGCGCTCCACGATAGGAAGGAGGGGTAGGCGCTTTCGCATCCTACTGATGAAATGCTCCGCCGACCGCGGCACGTCTCTGGGATCAAACCTGCCACCCGAACTGTGCTCGACGTGGAGAAGATCGAAAAGCATCTGCAGCGATTTTCGCGACTGCCTGGTGTATATGGCATACACGGCCATCACCGTCTCCGTGATGTTGTTCCAAGGAAAGAATTCGCTGCCCAACGCGCTTGCCTTAAACTTCGGTTTGTCGCCATCGATCACCGTTGCACCGTGATAGGCGGCGTTCTTGTGCAGGTTTTTTAGCCAGGGAAGGTCGCCGTGGGAGGACCCGTCAGCACCAGATTCGCCCCCGCTAGGGCTCGAGCCATCACCCCCATCTCTCCCCTGACATCCTTCCCCGGCCGCGCTGTGATCGTCACCAAATTCGCCACCAAAATCACCTGGAATATTGGTTCCGGACAGACAGAGCGGTTTCGGGCCTGCAGATATATTTTGTCGGGCCAAACAAATCGGAATCTGGCTGTACTCATGGGAAGAGTACAAAGCAATCCGATCGTCATCGCACGGAGTGTTTTGCTACAGCAGTGCGGATAAAGGCAACAACAACGCTCTGGCTTCGTTTTGTAAATTCTACACGCAAAAAATGCAACTTCTGCATGTGTCAGGCATGCAATTGGCATGCGGTTGCATACTCGTTCACTTAAAGCACGAGTCGGTCGCGCAGGTGTCATAAGCAATCAAGTCAAGTATACCAAACAAGGAACACTTACTTGACCTGGCAGACTTGTGCAAGGGAGGTTTATGCGGTAATCACACTGATAGTTTATAATTTTGTACCCGGCCGGCTAAAACGCGCCAGTGTAAGGAGATAACCAGCTGGAGATAACTGTGATATAGAGTCATGCGCGGTCTCGAATGAGGTCTTCTTCTTTAGCGAATCGAGCTATTTTCGAGAAACAATGCAGGGAAGGCACCCCTAAGATAGTTCTGACAGTTCCTGACAGTGGTATTGCTTTCTCGCCCGGGGACACAAATACCTCCGGTGTTGAACAGTGCCTATATACCACCCCTTACACAACTTTGTGAAGTCAGCCGACGACGGGAGATGGCCTCCGTACTACAGTGGTACATGTATGCATATGCATGCATGCATGTGTATGAGTAAATATTTTCCCGCACCTACACAGCAGTTTCTCCGCATCTGACAACAACCAGCACTCAAGGACACAGGCCTCCCTGTACCTACAAAATCGACCAACGCCAGGAATATAGTTGAGCTGGGTGGGGAATTTGCAAGCTTACCATGTGGTTCGTTTGTGCTCGCTGCCTCTTGATCGCCCCCGCCGTGTTGAGCGTCGGCCCTGTGCTCTCCCGTAATTTCGCCGGGCCTCGGTGCAGGCCCTCTGCAGTTGGCGGTATGTTTTAACCCATCTTGTGAACGCTCGAATGGTCTACGACAGACACCGCAGGAAAAGCCGAAGCCGGGGTGCTTAACAAGTCTCGCCCGCGGCGGCATACCGCGCAAGATGCAGGGTTGTGATTCATCTCGATGACCGGCCACCACCCCCCCTCCCCCCCTATCGTTTTAGTATTTTGTTGCCCTACTCTATGCGGAAATCAGTTGCGTAACCCCGCAGCAGCCGTTGGGGAATTTTGGGGCCGGAATTTTAGGCTACTCATCAGGTATGTGGCCGGGCGATATCGGCCTTCCGGCCTCCTCTACAAAAAGGATCGGCATGGAGGGGGGGAGACGGGCGGCGGCTTACGGTGTGCTTCAACCTTCTACCCGGTGAGATATGAAAAATAACTCCCGCTCATTTATGTGTCCACAAACTTGCATCCCTGAGGCTCGATCACGCGGGCTTTGCAGACTGTGTGGCCAAGACGTAGGGATGACGTTTGTGGTACAACTGGTCTCCAAGATTGGGAGTACATGAATGCTGCTGTGTTTCGATACCTCTTGGTGATGACACGGGCGTGTCTAGGATGCCACAGCACGCGCCTGTTGTCTCTCTGCTCGCGTCGCGCCTGCGCGGGCAACCGCCTTCCTTCGTCCATGGTAACCAGACAACCTGCGGCCGTGTTTGTATGTTTCGGAGCGCCCGATGGCTTGTTGCGTATACGACACACCTCATTCGTGCTGAGGGTAAACGGGGTTTCCTTGTACAGAGGAATCGCAGAGGGCGGCGGTTGTGCCGGCCTTGATGGCAAGGTACAGTGGTAGGTGGGCGCGGTGGGGAGCTGGTGGGACGTTCGTGCGCACTCAAAAGGTTAGAGGGCAGGATGCTAGGTACAGACAACAGGAGGACCGGATAGAGAGAGGAACAGAGAGAGAAGGAAGACCGAGAGTGAGTGAGTGAGAGAGAGAGAGCGGCAGAGACTGACTAAACCAGCTGACGGTGAACTGGGTGGAAGCATTGACGATGTCCGCGCCGCTGGGTGGCGGCATTTTCGTCGCCAAAAAACAAAAACGACCCCTGTAGCCGCGTTGTCCACAAAAAAAAAGCACTTTCCGAACGTTCTTTTTATCATATAGTGTGGGACCCGTCCACAGCAAGATATCATCAATATTGCACATCAACGTACC
>JAMASZ010000330.1 GCA_023301585.1 Alphaproteobacteria bacterium
CTGTAGTCCAACACTGGACGCAAACTCTTGTCCTTTTTGAGGACGCAAAATATGGGTGAGTTATATTTTGATTGCGAGGGAGATACAATTTTTAAACTAAGCCAATTTTTTAGATGATCGATTAATACAGATCGGTGACTTTCGGGGATTCTAAATTGCTTTTTATAAATGGGCGCATTGTCTTTGAGTTCAATAGTGTGTTCCATAGTTGAAGTACGACCGATATCATATTTCCCGTGACTAAAAATGTCGTGATTGGCGATAATGAGTTCCTGAAACTCAGGGCTACAGGAAAGGAACGACTTTGTTTGTTTCAGGAACTCGAGTTTGTCGATACTTGGCCTGGTTTTGGGAGGAGCGGTGGAGGAAGGCTTGTCCTCGTCCTCAAGAGAGATAGCGGCGATGCTTCGGGGGTCGATGACTTCTGCCTGACCGAGCCAGGTGTTGCCTGGTAGATGCAGGTCGGCGTGTAGCAGGTTGTGTAGAAGAAAACTGCAGTGGCCCTTTGGAGAGAGTGATACCACACCTTGATCAGCGGCGACCGGGAACTTTGTTGAGAAGGGGGACAACAAGCAAGTTCCGGGACCCGATACCGTTGTCCCGGGGGCCGCCATTAGCCTGGCGTGGACCATGGTGGAGCCCCCGGGAGGGAGGTTGATGCTGGCATTGGTGACAATGGAGGGTGTGGTCTTCGTCAGGCTGGCGACATTGGGTGTGAAGGTCAGTGTTCGAGCCCTGGCGTCGTAAGAAAGGCCGTGGAGGTTGATGAAGTCGGCCCCTAGGAGTATTGGTGTTCTTAGCTTGCGAACCACGAAGAAACGATGTTCCAGTGTTTGTCCCAAGATGGAGACTGGGATCGAGAAGAGGCCTTTGACATCGAGAGGCTTGCCGTCCACGGTTGCCAGCTGTGTGTGAGGACTTGCTATCGGCTGGGGACGTCTGGAGACAGGAATGTGACGAAAAACGTCCTCGCTGATGAGGCTGACCTGTGCGCCTGTGTCATACAGGGCTTGAAAAGGGTGATTTTCCAGGTAGCAGGTGACCGTGGGACGTTGTGCAGGAGAGGTGAGGTGGAAGATGCTGGCGATGGTCATGAGGGTTGGGAGAAGAATTGATGGACTCGGAGCCGCCGAAGGCGACTCCCTGACTAGTTTTTTGAAAAGTAGTCTGAGTAGAGTTCCTCCTCGGCGACAGAGATGGTGTTGACCTCGGCGTTCTTCTGTTGACTGGCCCTATACCAGTCCTCCTTGGAGGTGGGTGTGTCAGTGATGTTCTGACGCCAGACGTTGTTGACAGTCCTGTCGCGGATTCGCTTCTTACATTCGTTGGCATAGTGTCCACGGTTGTTACAGTAGTGACAGGTGACAGTGGATTTGCCAGGGGCGGCACCGCGGCCAGGTTGCTTTCCGGGCCCGGAACGGGGCTTGAATTTGCCCTGGAACTTCTTCAGAGCTGCCACCAGCAGTTCCTCGGTTATTTCAGGGGAAGTGGCTGGGTGGGCCAGGTCCTCCACCTGGGCAATGGTGTGGCGTTTGGCGGCCTGCAGTGAAGCCTGTTCGGATTGTTTTGCCACATTCATGATGTCCTCCAGGGAAGTTTTACCAGACTTTGTGACATCCGCGAGAAGTTCTGGATGTAAACCAAGAGCAAAGAAGTTCTTGATGTGAAACTTGGTTGTTTCCCTGATGACAAGTTGGCGTTGGAGCTTGGCAGGAGGAGTTTCATTTTTGAATAAATCCGAAGAAGACATTTCTCGTTCCATGTCTTCCAGAAACCGATTGTAACCCTTGACAATACGCTGGTAGTAATGAGCTGACTCTTCAGATGTCCGTTGTTTGAATGATTTGAGAATGTCCACTTTGTCAGAGACACTGACAAAAGTGGCGAACTGGGCTTCCAGTTTCTTCGCAAGTTCGTCCCATGAATTCATCCAGGTCTCATCCAAGTTGTTGACGTACCAGTCGTAGACTGGGCTGTCTGGCAGAAAAGCCAGCTTAACATATTCTGCAGTTACCTCATCTTTCCAACTGGCAGCCTTTCTGATGGTCTGGACTTGCCTGATGAAATCGGTGATGGAGTAGAGTTCCGTTCTGATGCCGTTGGCGCCCTGGAAGGTAGAGCGCTTGGCCCTGCCGGAGTACTCAGGGATTTTGAACTGAGACTTCAGGGTGACTGCGGCGGCTGCGGTGGGATCGGGGGCGACGTTGGCCATGTCTGTGGCAAAGCTGAATCTGGATGGGTTGGGGTAGAGTAGGGATTTGCGGGGGCTAGCACCGATGCCTGAGTCTCCTCGGGTAGGCATTAACTGTGGGTAGGTTTGTTGGCGGGAGGAGGCGTCGAGGTAGGTGGAGTAGCAGGTGTGCAGAAAAAGGTCTTTTTAGCGAGCGGTCTTTGAAGGCCTATGAGTATGAAAAGTATGTTATGAAAAGTTAACTTCTGACACCATTCTTGTGCTACTCCTTAAACCTACCTAAAAGAATGTAACACTTGGTAGTCAGCTTCGATCAACTGATGGTATTGCAAACATTCACACGAGTATTTATACAGAATCAACATAAATGGTTATTGTCGGCGGAGCGCAAAATCCCGGTGGTTTCATCCTTCCTCAGAGTGTTGCCGATGAGGAAAGTGCACCAGTCTAGACCACCTTTGGTCTGGACAACTTTGGGCAAGGAGGAAGTGATGCCGGGATGACGAAGCCGATGAATGGGTTTGCAGAAATGGTCGTGTGAATGCGTTGCGTATAAAATGTTTATACAAGATCTCTCCCCCGGAACAAAAAAGGAGAGGACCGTAGAACAAAATCTGAAGCAAAAAGATATAAATTAAAAAAAGTTATGATGGGGAACCTAGGAAAAATTCGCCGAATTGAACCACAGAGCAATGAATGAGATAAATAAAACTTTAAATTATATGAAAATCAGGAGTAACATACCCAAAATGACAGCTTATTCATTTAGATTTTGCATCTCTGTTTCGTCTCCCTCCTCCGGGGACTTGGGACGAGTGTCCCCAACTTGAATGTTGAAGTTGTTTGTCCCCGATGTTGTTCCTTTGCCGCAACACCGTTTGTACTTTAGGAAAAGAAAGACGATGAGGGCAACCAGGAGGGAGAAGGTGATGACCACCAGGTATCTCACTGCCTCATGATACCAGGGGGTGTTTGGCGGGTCGATTTTGGCGAGGGCAGGATCGTTCACGACCACGTGGACAGGGGCGTCGAGGAGGTCGTGCAACTTCTGGTCATGGAGTTGACCCAGGGAGCTTACGTTGTAGAGGTGAGCTGCCATGCCCAAAGCCTCAGTGGTCACAGAGACCTCTGAGTCATCAAGGTGGGGTGCCGAGGCGAAGATCAACTCCTTAGAAAAAGCCTTGCATCGGCCAGGAAGGCGAAGGCGTCGGAGACCCTGGAAGTGCCGGCGAAAAACCACTGTGTTGAGACCTGCCTTCGTCTGACAGGTGACAGTGATTTCATCGAGGTCAGGGAACAGGAGCAGGTAGTCGCCCCCGGACACCGACCAGAAGTGTTGGCCAGTGGTGGGAACTGCCAGGGTTTGGCAGGTGTCGCCCACTGCCTTATGATTATTTTTAAACAGAGCCATTAGGCAGCCGGGGGAGGAGGATTTTCGGTATGCCGGGGCCAGGTTGCAGAACATAATGTCCTTGTGTTTCTTGCAACCCATGAAATCCGCCTCACTCATCTCGAAGTAATACTTCTGACGGAGATCGGCGGAAACGGCGATAATTGGGTTACCGGCACGTACCTCAAGGTAAGTCGTCAGATTGCCTTTGTGCTCCAGGGGAGCAGGTACATGCCGGTACATGGCGAAAATATTTCCTGTTTCATAAGTTGGGACATGGAGGATCATGCGGACTACCCCGGAGGCAGTCCAATGGAGATAGCTCACCTCGAAATCTAACAGATCGATCGGGTCTTTGGCCAGCACGGACAGGCCTTGTTCTGCGGCCTTGGCAGATATGATGGCCAATTGCTTGGACAGGGCACGAGGAGCAAGGAGAGTTCCGGGCAGCCGATGAAACAGCATCATGTGGTGCAACATGACCACTGTTCGCTCCACGTGGTGGGTTGTTGAGTCCACCAGAATGAATTCCGTCAGCGCGTTGAGGTCGCGGAGCTCGGCGAGATGGAGAGCGTCGACCTGGTTTTCGAACAGTTCGCGAGTTCGATTAACCAGCAGGCTGTTGACCTTAGCCCGATGTTCGATCTTCTCCACCGTTGAGTAGATTTGCTCCTCGTTGTCAGCCAGGGTTTGGACAGTTTTTCCTAGGTCATCGGAGCTACCGAAGAGAGCCTTACCCACTTTGTCAGCCACCCAACCGGCTGCGGCACCAACTGCGGCAGCAACCAGAACCTGGCGGCGGTCACGGACGAGGACATCGGTGGAAGAGGTCGATTTGTGGTCCAGGAGGTCATCCAAGTTGACCTGGAAGCGGAAGGACTCGTCCGTGGTGCGTTTGTTCCGGGTGGACTTGGCGGGGTGGTTCAGGACTTCCTTGAGCTGCTTGAGGAGCCTCGAGGCGTCGGCGCACCTCATCCGGAGGTTCTGGAAGTAAGGACCCATTCGGGTTTGGTCGTCGTGGGATGACCCAGAATTATTAAAGAAAATGTCGTTTTGCAGCGTGTGGACCGTCCTGCAAACAGTCGTGAGGTCGGCGTGAACCTCATGGATGTTTACATCCAGGATTATGTTGGCAAATGCCATTGTTTTTACCACGTTCCCTAGACTTTTGAAGTGGGTCCGGGGAGGGGCGTCGAAGAGATACTCTCCTTGGTCAGCCAGGGGAATGGTGGGCCCTTGGGAGCGAGGAGTAGGCGTGACAGGGCTGGCGGTCTTGTCTACCCTGTTGTTCTTGTTCTTGTTCTTGTTTTTCTTCTTGGGCTGGGCCAAGGCGCAGATGAGCAACATGCTGAGAAAGATGACCAGGAGCAGGCGCAGATGCATGTTGGCAGTGAAGGAGGAGGAGGGCGTGATAAGAAAGTAGAGATGAGTTTGGGATCTAGCTGTTGAGGCTTGGAGATCTTGAGAGAGTGTGATGTCAAATGAGAGAAAGGATTAAGATTTTATAGTCTGCAAAACTCAAGGAAGATGCAGTTTGAGACAAAGAAAAATTGCAGTCCAAGGTTAATGCATTCAAAAAGTGCAAAATCATTTCTCTACAGTTTGACATGAACAAGATGACAAAATTAAATATATATATGACTTTCTACTTGTTGCCCTGACCTCGACCTCGTGTTGGTCCTGTTCCTCGGGAAGGTTGTTTGGCCCCTCGCGTAGGTTTGTACTCGAGGGGGCGGGCTGGCAGGTCGGCGATGTTGCTGGGCGGAGCCGTGAAGGTGGAGCGGGTTGCTCGGACCGGAGGACCAAGGAGACGGTCTGCCATGGTCTCGTCTGAGTGTGTCCGTTTCGGTGGGTGAGAGCGGCCAGGGGAGCCCATGGCGCGTTTCACGGCCTGAAAGGTCGCTGAAATCTTACCTGTCCCAGATGTCCCTGGTTTTCCCGGCAGAGACGATGCTGATGTAGATGGCGCTGTGGTGGATTTGGGTCGGACGGATGGGCCCTGCTGTGACTTGAGTTGTCGGATGGTTGGGGCGGCTCGAGCGTCCTCCAGTGACCTTGTTACTTCAGGGGGGAGGTCGGCTCCCAAGGGAACGTTGGGCTGGGTGCGAGGTTGTTGTGGACCGGGAACAACGTCGGAGTGGGTGTCGGGATCGGAAGAAGGGTCCGGAGCCATCGCCATGGACACGTCATCGTCTGGGAGAGGGGATGCATGTCTGTGGGTAGGAGGAGTGAGGGGTGGACTTGGAGGCGGGCTTGGTGATGGGCTTGGTGGTGGACTGGGACTTGGGGTTGGGATTGGAGTTCCAGGTGGTGTGGTTGCTGGGGAGGGAGGAGTGTTTGTTGTGTGGTCCTCCACAATGATCCCGTGGTTGGCTTCAAAGCGTTGTGGTGTGGTTGTGGTTGGGGTGGTTGTCTCTGAAAAATCACCAAGTGCAGGTTTGAGCATGTTCTTGTGGATGTTATAGCTCTTTCCATTAAGTAGTTTAATAGTTACCGTGGTGTCTTTTTCATGCAGCACAGTAAACGGACCCGAATAAAGCGGCTGCAATTTCGCGTTCGCGAATTTTTGTGTGGGCCTAGATTTTAGAAAAACTTTGTCGCCAAGCCGGTATGTAGTTTGTCTCACCTTGTGACTTTGGTCAAACTGACCCGAGTACATCTCCTTATATGACAGGTTACACTCAAGTGCCTTCTCCCGAGCATGAAACAACCGCGTGAGGTGATTCACATTTGAGCTCGTTTCGTCGTACGAGACGAATTTTTCTAGCTCGAAGAAGGGCATGCGTGGATTTATGCCGAAGACGAGAGAAAAGGGAGAGGATTGGGTCGCTTTGCTGATAGAAGTGTTGTAGCAGAATCTAATGCAGGGGAGATACTGTTCCCAATCCAGAAAGGGAGCAGTGAGAAAAGCCTGCAGATATCGTTTGATTGTTTTGTTAAAACTTTCAACCTGGGCATTAGATTCGGGGTGGTATGGGGTGGTGGTATTGTGTTGAATTTTGAGTTTCTCAAACAGTTTTCTGGTTACCTGAGCTGTAAATTCTTTCCCGTT
>JAMASZ010000331.1 GCA_023301585.1 Alphaproteobacteria bacterium
GGCTAAAAAGAAGGCAGCTCCTAAGAAAAAAGTAGCAGCTAAGAAGAAGCCAGTAGCTAAAAAGAAGGCAGCTCCTAAGAAAAAAGTAGCAGCTAAGAAGAAGCCAGTAGCTAAAAAGAAGGCAGATCCTAAGAAAAAAGTAGCAGCTAAGAAAAATCCAGCAGCTAAGAAGGCAGCTCCTAAGAAAAAAGTAGCAGCTAAGAAAAAGCCAGCGGCTAAGAAGGCGGCTCCTAAGAAAAAAGTAGCAGCTAAGAAAAAGCCAGTAGCTAAAAAGAAGAAGAAATAATTTCTTTTGTTAACGAATTCGAAGACACCCGCCAAGAGCGGGTGTTTTTTTGTTCTTATTTCACCCAAATAAGCATATGATTACGCCATGATAAAAAATTTCATCGATACATTACTATCTTGGGTTACCAACCCTTTTAAAAAAGCGTTGAAAACGTTCAATGTTAAGCGTAAAAAAGATTTACTAAAGCTACCAGCGCCAGAGCCTGTGGTGGATCAGGAAGTACCGAAGCAGTATGAAAAGCACGCCTGCCCCAATTATATGAACTTAAAGATGTCTTTTCGTGACATTGGACGAATGAATGCGATTATCGAAGCATTGGGTCGTGATTTTCTAACGGCTATGCCAGAAGGTGCGTATATAAGCCGATTAGGGCAAATTTCATTTTTATATCGCCGCATGCATGAAGATTTAGCTAATGAAAGTGTTGCAGAGAATATTGAGTTAGCGCATCAACACCAGCAAAAGAACCCTGACAAATGGGATGAATGGGATGATGCTAATCTATTTGAGATGGAAACGATGTATCGCCACCATTGTCAGGTAGATGCGGAGCTGATGGAACGCCGTGCCAAGCTTGCCTATGAGGGGCGGCGCCAACATCGTGAAGTGTTTAGAAATAATGATTGGGAATCCGCGAAAGGTTTCTTGCAAAAAACAATTGATTTACAGCGTGAAATTGCAGAATCGAAATGTCTTGTTGATAATGAACATGCAACTGAAGCACCGTACCAAGCGTTAATGCGTGAGTATATCCCAGGCGCACGTTTGGAAGAGGTTGATGAGTTATTCGGGCAGCTTGATAAACGTATAGATAAGTTGTTACCCCAAATTATTGAGAAACAATCGCTGGCAGATAAGCCAGAGCCATTGGGCGGCGTTTACGAGTCACAATTACAGTTATGGCTTAATAAATCTTTGCTGAAAATATTAGGGTTTGATTTCAACCGTGGTGGTTTATACGAAACAGGACATAACCCAGTAGAGGGTGGAACGCCTGATGATACGCGACTGGTTATTAAAACATCAGAAACACATAACTTCTTGGATTCCATGAAGAGCACATTACATGAAGGTGGTCATGGTTTGTATATTCAAGGACTACCGCGTACGCAGTGGCGCTATCAGCCAGTGGGACAAGATTTGGGTGCGGCAGTACATGAGTCTCAAGCTTTGTTGGTTGAGATGATCCTTGGGCGTATGCCAGAATTTTTCGAATATATTTCACCACGCGCGGAAGGGCTGTTCCAGAAATTTGGAGACCCTAAAATTAGCGCACAAAATCTCTATAACTTAAAGACGCAAGTTGAAAAGGGCTTGGATCGTAAGAAGGCTGATGAGGTTAGTTATTTCTACCATATTCAATTACGCATGAAATTAGAGCGTCAGTTGATTAGTGGAAAATTAAAGGTCAAAGATTTACCAGATGCTTGGAACGCAGAAATGAAGGCTAAATTTGGCGTTGAGCCAAAAACATATTCTGATGGCTGTTTACAAGACGTTCACTGGTTTGTTGGAAAATTTGGATATTTCCCTTCCTATACAATGGGACAAGTCATGGCGGCACAAATTTTTCAGGCGATGAAACGCGATGTTCAAAATATTCCTGAATTGGTTCAAACTGGTAACTTTGCACCAGTCACGTCATGGTTGAATGAAAAAATTCACGCAAAAGGTCGTTTGCAAAGAACGGATATTTTGATAGAAGAAGTGACAGGTTCTAAACTGTCCTCTGATGCGCTGATTAGCCATTTTGAAGACAGATATTTAATAGTAGCATAATTTAAGAAAACGACTGAGCATGACAACATTTTTTTCGACACGTAATAAAGATAATAAACAAAACTTTACGTCTGTATTGCTTCAAGGCTTGGCAAAAGATGGTGGGCTATTTATTCCTGAGGAGTGGCCACAATTAAACCACGAGCAATTAAAGGGTTTAACAGGGGCGCCATACGCCGATATAGCACATCATGTTATTGCGCCATTTATTGGTGATGAGATAGCGCCTACGAAGCTTAAAGCTATTTTAAGTGATATTTACTTAAAAGAGTTTAACCACTCCTGTGTGGCTCCTTTGGTACAATTAGGACCGAATGCGTGGGTTATGGAGTTGTTTCATGGTCCAACCTTGGCGTTTAAGGATTATGCGCTTCAATTATTGGGTCGTTTATTTGACCATGTGTTGGAAGAGCGCGGTGAGCGAATTACGATTGTTGGGGCAACGTCGGGTGATACGGGGTCTGCGGCTATTGAGGCGTGCCGTCATTGTAAAAACATTGATATTTTTATCCTACACCCTGAAGGGCGCACGTCAGAAGTACAGCGCCGTCAGATGACAACGATTGATGCGCCAAATGTATTTAACATTGCGCTTAAAGGAAATTTTGATGACTGCCAAGACATGGTGAAGGCTATGTTTAATGACCAAAACTTCCGTAATGAGATTAACTTATCTGCCGTGAACTCAATCAATTGGGCGCGTATTATGACGCAGATTGTTTATTACGTTTCAGCTTCTCTTGCGTTAGGGGGACCTGAACGCGAAGTATCCTTTGCGGTACCAACGGGTAACTTTGGCAATGTTTATGCGGCCTATGCTGCACGCCAAATGGGTTTGCCGATTAAGCGTTTAATTATTGGCTCTAACCGTAATGATATCTTAACTAGATTTTTTGAAACAGGTGAGATGAAAGTTGATGGGGTTGAACCATCAATTTCACCAAGCATGGATATCCAAATTTCTAGTAATTTTGAACGTTATTTATGTGCGTTGTTAGACAATGATACGGCGAGCATTACAAAGTTGATGAACTCGTTCAAAAGTAAGGGCTCATTTTCATTGGGTGATAGCTATATGCGCAAAGCACGCGCAGAGTTTGATGCAAAGCGCTGTGATGATGAAACAACAACGCAGATGATTAAGGCTTGTTACAATGAAACAGGCTATATCTTAGACCCTCATACTGCTGTTGGGTTCTATGCGGGGTTACAGGTGCGTGAAGACCCTTCTGTGCCATTGGTGGCGCTTGCTTGCGCGCATCCAGCTAAATTCCCTGATGCGGTTGAAAAAGCAATTGGACATCGCCCAGAATTGCCAGAGCATTTGGCGGATTTGTATGAGCGTAGCGAGCATTACGACGTACTGGAAAATGATTTAGTGAAAACGCAGCAATATATCAGAGAAAGAATTAAAAAATAATGACAATTCAATCAACCAAACTTGCGAATGGGCTTCGAGTAATTACAGATACGGTCGATACCGTAGAATCAGTGGCACTGGGTGTTTGGGTAGATGTAGGTACGCGTCACGAAGACTTAAAACATAACGGTATTGCGCATATGGTTGAACATATGATGTTCAATGGGACGCCAACGCGTAGTGCGCAAGATATTGTGGAACAGATTGAAAGTGTGGGTGGGCAAATTAACGCTTATACCAGTCGTGAATTAACGGCGTATTACATTCATATGTTGAAAGATGATGTAAAATTAGGCTTAGAGATTTTAGCGGATATAGTTCAACGTCCAATTTTTCCAGATGCTGAATTAGAAAAAGAGCGTGGTGTTATCATTCAAGAAATTGGTATGTGTGCCGATACGCCAGATGATTTGGTTTTTGATTTCTATCAAGAAACTGCTTATCCAGATCAAGCATTGGGCGCGCCGATTTTAGGAACAAGTAAAATTGTTCAAGGAATGCCCAAGCAAGCATTGTTTGATTACGTCCAAAATTTCTATACACCTGAAAACTTAGTTGTCTCCGCATCTGGTAATGTTACTCACGAAGAAATACTTTCTTTTGTAAATGAATTTTTTACTGATTTGCCAGCTAATAGCAGTTCTAAATTCCCTAAGGCTGATTATAAAGGTGGTCACAAATTGCTTGAAAAAGAATTAGAGCAAAGCCATGTAGTCCTTGGCTTTCAGGGTGTTTCAAAAGCAGATAATGATTATTACGCGGCGATGTTATTATCAACCGTTTTCGGTGGTGGAATGTCTTCACGGCTGTTCCAAGAAGTGCGTGAAAAACATGGGTTGGTTTATTCAGTTTATTCATCGCATAGTGCGTATCATGATGATGGACAGTTTGAAATCTATGCGGGAACAGGTCCTGATAAGCTACCAAAATTAATTCCTGTTATTTGTGATGAGATAACAAAAATAGCGCAAAACGACGTTGATGAAAGTGAGCTTAATCGTGCCAAGTCACAAATACGTGCGAGTATTTTAATGGGACGCGAGTCGATGTTAGCGCGCGCCAATCGCCAAGCAAAGCACATGATTAATTTTGATCAGAATGTTGATATTCAAGAAATATTGAAAAATATCGAGAAAGTTCAAATTTCTGACATTCAAAAAGTTGCACGAAATATATTCACAAGCACACCAACATTGGCGGCATTAGGTCCGTTAAAACAGTTAGAAAGCTATGATAAAATTAAACAAAGGCTTGCGGCGTAACGTCCAGAAATACTGTCTTCCTGATGTTTTATTGGAAGGGGACCGTGTTTATTTATGCCCGCCTAGCCTTGATGATTGGCAAGAGTGGGTTGTACTTCGAGAGCGCAATCAAGAATTTCTAAAACCTTATGAACCAACTTGGTCAGAAAACTTTAGAACATATAATTATTTTTTAAAACGATTAGAACGACAAAAACGCGAATGGCTTGCGGGTCGTGGTGCATATTTTTTAATTCATAAAACTAATACTCATGAAATTATTGGTGGTGTGAATTTAAACAGTATTTTATTGGGTGTTTCGCGTCATGCAACTTTTGGATATTGGTTAGGTGAAGAACATCAAGGTCATGGTTTCATGAATGAGTCTTTACAGCTTGTGATTGATTATGCGTTTGATGAATTAAAATTAAAGCGGTTAAATGCGGCGACGTTATTAGACAATGCACGTAGTTATAAGTTGCTTACTAATTTAGGGTTTGAAGAAGAGGGATTGGCAAAATCCTACGTTCAAATCGACGGTGTTTGGCAAGACCACAAGTTGTTTGGCTTGGTTAATCCGAAGGATTAGTAAATTCCACCAGTACCTGTAAAGTTAGGGTCACTAGGCGGTTGCGGCTTAGGCTGTTGTTGTGGTGTAGGGTTCACAATCACACGTTCGTTGTAAGGCGCCGTTCTGTTTTCTTCTCCAGAACCATTTCTTTGTTGGTTAGAAAAGTAGGAAAATGAGCTATCATTTTGTGGCTCAGGAAGACCATAGACTTCAACGTTGCCATTATCATAAATTGTATTATTTGCTTCGTTTTCATAGCCATATTGACCATAGCCATATGGATCTTCTTCATTAGGATTAGAAGTGCTTTCAGTATTAGTGCTACCCGTGTCTAAAACATAATTATCATTGTTAGGCTCTGTTCCTTCAACGAAAGCTTCCCAGATTACATTGGCATCACCTGGCTGCGCAAGGTTACCTGTTTTACTGTTAACACGCACATTGGTTAAACCAGCGGGAACACGGAACGGAATAGGGGGCGTATCTTTTAAAGTTTCTTTCATGAATTCTTTGAAAATTGGCATCGCAACAGAGGAGCCAGTTTCTCGTTTACCCATAGATTTTGGATTATCAAACCCTACGAAAACGCCGACGACTAAGTTAGGGGAAAAGCCCATAAACCATGTGTCTTTTGATTTGTTTGTTGTGCCTGTTTTACCAGCAAGAGGGCGCTCTAAATCTGCTAACTTCCTTGCTGTCCCACGGATTGCAACCCCTTCAAGTATTGAGACAATCTGATAAACTGTTTTTTCATCTGCGATTTGTTCGCGCCCATCAGGAATAGCAGGAGTAGATTGTGTATCCCATCTGATGAGGTTTCCACAGTTCACGCAAGGGCGTTTATCATATGAGAAAATAGTTTTACCGCGGCGGTCTTGGATACGGTCAATAAATGTCGGCGTGATTTTTTTACCACCGTTCACGAGCATACCGTAAGCAGAGGTTAAGCGTAGTAATGTTGTCTCACCAGCACCAAGTGCGTAAGATAAAAATGGTTTCATTTCATCGGCGATACCAAAACGTGTTGCATATTCAACAACTTTTTCCATACCGATTTTATCAGCCAAACGGACTGTCATTAAGTTACGAGATTTTTCGATACCAACACGCAAAGGGGTTGGACCGTAAAATTTATTGGAGTAGTTACTTGGGCGCCAGAAATCACCAGGGGCTTGCTCAATCACAAATGGGGCATCAAGGACGCGGGTCGCTGGCGTGAAGCCTTCATCAAGCGCGGCTAAATATACAAATGGCTTAAACGCAGATCCAGGTTGACGTTCAGCTTGAGTCGCACGGTTAAATTTAGAGGCAACATGTGTCCAACCACCTTGCATAGCAAGAACACGACCTGTATGTGGGTCGAGGGCAATGATAGCTCCTTGAATTTTAGGAATTTGACGAAGCACATAAGCTTTCTCAACTTTTTCAACGAGGATAACATCGCCGACTTCAACAACTTGGGAAAGTTTTATGATTTCTGAACCAAGCGCATAGCAGTCTTGCAGACATTTACGTGCCCAACGAACGCCTTTTAATTTAAGCGCTGCTTTTTCTTTATCTTTAAAGGCAATCTGTGCGGATGCATTTGATACGTCTAACACAACAGCCATTTGCCATTCTTTTAACATGCCTTCTGGTGTAGCAATATTGTTTAATTTTGTTGCCCAATCATCCATTGATTTTAAATTGGCAACAGGTCCGCGCCAGCCATGGCGTTTATCATAGGCACTTAATCCGTTTCTTAAAGTATTCACCGCTATATTTTGTAATTTTGGATCAACACTGGAACGTACAGTTAAACCGCCTTTGTATAAACTGTCAGGACCATATTTATCCTGTAGTTCACGGCGCACTTCTTCGGCAAAGAAGTCAGCGGAAACTTTATTTACATCAACACGCTTAATCATTTTTAAGGGCTGTTCTAGGGCTTCTTTTGCTTCAGCTTTTTTGATATAGCCGTTGCCCTTCATCAAATTGATAATTTGATTTCGGCGCTCAACCGCTTTGTCATGATTACGAACAGGGTGGTAGTTGTTTGGTGCTTTTGGAAGTGCTGCAAGGTAGGCGGTTTCAGCGATGGTTAGCTCTTCTAAAGATTTGTTGAAATATGTTAAGGCTGCTGCTGCTACGCCATAGGCGCGTTGTCCTAAGAATATCTCATTCAGGTAAAGCTCTAATAAATCATCTTTACTAAGCGCTTTTTCCATACGGACAGCGAGAATGGCTTCTTTAATTTTACGCTCGTAAGATACTTCGTTCGTAAGCAGAAAATTTTTAGCAACTTGTTGGGTAATTGTTGAGGCACCAACAAGACGCCTGCCTGAGCCTGATTGTCTCAGGTTTGTTAGTACCGCGCGAAGAATAGCGTATTTATCAATTCCTGGGTGATTATAGAAGTTTTTATCTTCAGCAGATATGAATGCCTGTTTTACACGTTCAGGGATAACGCTGATAGGAACAAAGATACGCTTTTCTTCGGCGTATTCAGCCAGCAACCCACCGTCACCAGCATAGATGCGGGTAACGATTGGTGGTTCGTAATTTTGAAGTTGTTTATGGTCGGGAAGGTCACTTCCGTAATGGTTAATCACAAGAACAAATGCTGCGACGCCACCAATGAGCCCTAAGAAACCCAAAGAAAACAAAGCAAGTATGCCGTTATAAAACCATTTTTTCATAGCTGTTCTTTTTTGTTATTTAAGCGGCAAAGCCAGCGTGTTTAGCGATTGGTCCATCCGCACGTCCGTGAATAAATTGCTCCACATATGAGTTGCCAGAGTCGTATAGTTGTTTCACAGGACCGTCCCAAATGATTTTACCTTCGTAAATCATTGCGACATAATCCGCGATTGTTCGGGCTGACGCCATGTCATGGGTAATGGAAAGCGCGGTTGCACCGAGGTCTTTCACACATTCAACGATTAGTTTGTTGATAACGTCCGCCATGATTGGATCAAGACCAGTTGTTGGTTCATCAAAGAAAATGATTTCTGGGTTTGTGGCGATAGCACGCGCTAAACTAACGCGTTTTTGCATTCCGCCTGATAACTCTGCAGGGTAGTAATTTCCAACCTGTGGCGATAGACCAACTTGTTTTAGTTTTTCCATGGCGATGTCATGGGCTTGTCCACGATCCATTTTCTGCCCCTGGATAAGACCAAAGGCGACGTTTTCCCAAATTCTCATGGAATCGAATAACGCACCACCTTGGAATAACATGCCAAATTGTGACATGAACGCTTCACGCTCTTTGTTGGTAGAGCCGATAGTTTCTTTCCCATCGATTAGAATTGACCCTGAATCAGGGGTTACTAATCCTAAGATAGATTTTAACGTGACAGATTTTCCTGTGCCTGAGCCACCGATGATGACAAGGGATTCCCCTTTACGGATTTTTAAGTTTACGCCGTCTAAAACTTTTTTCTCGCCGAAAGATTTCTTAACGTCTTTAAGTTCTATTTTGTTCTCGCTGTTGCTCATGAGAAAAACACCTGCGTTAGAATGAAGTTGAAGATAAGGATAAGGATTGAGGCAGAGACAACAGCGTAAGTAGTTGCGCGCCCAACACCTTGTGCGCCACGTCCAGAATTAAAGCCGTGGTAACAACCCATGACAGAAACGATGAAACCAAAAGCAGCAGCCTTGAATATTCCAGATAGGACATCCATGCGTTCTAGCGTATCCCAAGTTTGGTTAATGTAGCCCCCAGACGAAAAGCCGAGGTCATAAATGCTGACAACGTAACCACCGTAGATACCAATAATGTCACCTATAAATACAAGGATAGGAAGCATTAAGGTTCCTGCGATAACGCGTGGTGCGATTAAATATTTAAATGGGTTTACTGATAATGTACGAAGCGCATCAATTTGTTCGGTGACACGCATGGTACCAATTTCCGCGGCGATGGAAGCACCAACACGACCAGCAACCATTAAGCCTGCAAGGACGGGCGCTAATTCACGCGTGATAGAGAGTGCAACAACCCCTGCGATTGCGCTTTCGGCGTTAAAGCGGGTAAAGCCTGTGTAACTTTGAAGTGCTAACACCATTCCAGTAAAAAGGGCGGTTAAACCAACGACGGGTAGGGAGTAATATCCAATATCAATAAACTGCTTGAAAATCAGTCTTGGGTAGAAAGGAGGTAAGAAACAATGCTTAATCGCTTGTCCTACGAAAGTGGCTAATTGTCCTATTGATTGAAAGAACCCTAAAATAGCGTGCCCTAAAGCTTGGCATGCCATTAGAATGGCGCACGGAAACTTGGATAAGAGATTGTTACTATCTGCTGTTTTAGCTGGTGAATTTGTGTCTGACATGACGCTAGTTTTAGCCTTTTTTGGGCTTTAAGAAAAGCTATAATTCGTAATATTAGCCATTTATGTAACGACGACTATAACGTGCACCCAATGAAGTGATGATTTCATAACTAATTGTACCAGCACTTTCGGCTAAATCATCAATTGTTTGATTGGCGCCTAGTAGTTCAATGAAGTCACCAGTCTTAGGTTTGTCATTTGAAATATGTCCAATATCAACTGTCAGCAAGTCCATTGAAACACGTCCTAATAGGGGGCAAGCTTGTCCTTTCCAATAGACAGTAGCGCGGTCGCTGTTGGAACGTAAATATCCGTCGGCATAGCCACACGCGACGGTCGCGATTTGGGTATCTTGGGTTAATTTACGGGTCGCACTGTACCCGACAGTTTCAGCCTTCGAGGCGTTTCGTATTTGTAGAATTCTAGCGTCCAGAGACACAACATTTTTCATCGGATTTTGGCTCTCAGGCGTTGGGTTTCCACCATAAAGCGCTATACCTGGGCGGGCTAAGTTATAGTGGTAATCAGCACTGCGGAAGACCCCAGAAGAGTTGGCTAGGGATTTCGGTGTGTTGGGGAAGTGCTTGGCGATGGTATCAAATTCATCAGCTTGTTGTTTTGTTAGCGCGTGATTATCATCATCGGCGCAGGCAAAATGGCTCATGATATTTGTGATGTTAATGCCGTTTGTAAGCGTCATATCATCGAGTAATTTTTTAGTCTCAAATGCATCTAAGCCCAAGCGCCTCATGCCCGTATCAAAATGTAAAACAGCCTTTAAGGGGGCATTGTTCTTTTTGATAAGCGCTTGATATCGGCTTATATCGTCGAAGGAATTTAGAACGGGAATGATGTCATGTTCAAGATATTCAGCTTCAGCGTTTTTGAATAAGCCACCTAAAACATGGATATTGATGTCTTTATAAATACCCCGTAACTGTAGAGCTTCTTCTAGCGTTGCAACGAAAAACTCGGTGCAGCCTTTCTTGATAAGCGTTTGGACGACTTGTTCAACACCAAGTCCATAAGCATTGGCTTTGACGATGCCCGCTACGTCGCACTCAGCAACAACTTGGTTTTGTAAAATAGTGTAGTTTTCAGCAAGTGCGCCGAGATCGATGGTTAAAGCACCAGAAGCTGTATTCAGATTATCTGTCGTCATATTCGGTTTTTTCCAAATCAGAGAAACGCGTAACGCTGGCTTCAAAGTGTAGGGAGATTGTGCCAATGGGTCCGTGACGTTGTTTAGCAACGATAACATCAGCAACATTCGCAGAAGTGGCGAGGTCGGATTGCCACTGCGCGTAACGATCGCTAAATTTACCATCATCTTCGTTTGGTCGACGTTCAGGCTCCTCCCGTGATAAATAATATTCACGGCGGTAGATGAACATAACAACGTCCGAGTCTTGTTCAATCGAGCCTGATTCACGAAGGTCAGATAACATTGGGCGCTTATCTTCACGACTTTCAACCGCACGCGATAGCTGTGATAGGGCAATAACGGGAATGTGTAATTCCTTGGCGATAGCTTTCAGACCACGGGTAATTTCAGAAATTTCTAAAACACGGTTACCAGAAGATTGTGCAGAGCCTGAGCCCTGAAGTAGTTGAAGGTAATCAATAACAAGCATGGTCAAGCCATGTTGACGCTTAAGACGTCTGGCACGTGTACGTACAGCACCGATTGAAAGTGCTGGTGTGTCATCAATATATAAAGGCACTTGGCTTAATTTTTGGCTGGCTTCAACGAACTTGCGGAAGTCTGCTTCTTGGATATTACCTTTACGGATATCATCACCAGAGATATTGGCTTCGTCCGCTAAAATACGTGTTGCGAGCTGATCCGCTGACATCTCGAGGGAGAAGAAACCGACGATACCGCCTTGTTCACCACCAGATTCGGCGTAAGCCTTGGAGGCATTATAAGCCACGTTAACCGCGAGCGATGTTTTACCCATAGAGGGACGTGCAGCAAG
>JAMASZ010000332.1 GCA_023301585.1 Alphaproteobacteria bacterium
TCTCTGCGCAATCACCACCTTGCAGAACAAAAGCATTTCCTGCACAAACTTCGGCTAATTGGCTTTCCAGATTACGCGCTTCACCAGCAAAAACAAGCGGTGGCATTCCAGACATGATTTCTTCAATACGCCCTAAATATTTTTCGTCAGGGTAGCTAGGAAGTTGTTGCGCTGGTTTATCTCTCCAGGTTTTTGGGGTCCAATTTTTTGTCATGTTTTTTTAATGCCTAGTTTGAAAATAATAAGGAACAATATGTAAGCAATATTCACTGTAAATTCAAGTGTTAGTCGCTAATTCGCTCTATTTGCCGACGGGGGTGCGCATTGTTACAAATTCTTCCGCTGCTGTTGGGTGAATGCCAATTGTGCGGTCAAAGTCCGCTTTTGTAGCGCCAGCAACAAGCGCAATACCAATACCTTGCAATATTTCTGGTGAATCTGCCCCACACATATGAGCCCCAATGACTTTATCGGTCTTGGTATCAACAATAAGCTTCATAAGCGTTTTCTCATCACGTCCAGATAGCGTGTGGCGCATTGGTTTAAAGGTGGATTTGTATGTCGTTATCTCAAACCCTTTGCCTAATGCTTCTTCTTCGCTTAAACCAACCGTTCCAATGGGTGGGGAAGAGAAGACCGCGGTTGGAATGTTTTCGTAGCTAACAACGCGCTCTGGCTGTTTATTAAACAGTCTATCTGCTAGTACATGCCCTTCTGCGAGGGCTACAGGAGTAAGGTCTAAGCTATCGGTAACATCACCAACGGCATAAATGTTTGAAACGCTGGTTTGGTATTGGTCGTTGATAATAATTTCGTGATTGTCTTTTTGGTCTATATTTAGCTTATCTAACCCCAAATTTTGCGTATTTGGCACACGTCCAATGGCAGAAAACACCAAATCGCATGTAATTTCATCGTTATTGGTGCAAAAAACAGTTAATTCATCACTTTTTTTTGTTATTCTGGCGATATCTGTCTCTAATTTGATGTTTATTCCCTGTTTCTCCATCTCTGAGGCTAAGAAATGACGTATATCAGCATCAAATCCGCGTAAAACTTGGTCTCCGCGATGAATTAAGGTCACTTTTGCACCTAATCCATGAAAGATATGAGCAAATTCGACCCCAATATAGCCTCCACCTTGAATGACTACATGCTTTGGTAGCTTTTCTAGGTAGAATGCTTCATCTGAAACAACGGCGTGCTCACCGCCTTCATATCTAGGTTGGCGAGGCTTTCCGCCAGTGGCTATTAAAACTTTATCTGCTGTGACGGTTTTATCACCAATTTGGATTGTATGCTCATCAACAAAGCGTGCTTCACCGTTAAAGATAGTGACACCAGTATTATTGAGTAATTTCTCGTAAATACCATTCAGGCGATTAATTTCGTCGTTTTTGTTCTTAATTAAAGTTGTCCAGTCAAAACGTCGATTGTCATGTTCCCAACCAAAGCCTTTGGCATCATCAAAGGAGGGGTTATAGTCAGCTGCATAAGACAAAAGCTTTTTAGGAACACACCCAATATTGACGCAAGTTCCACCAAAATGTGTGCTTTCTGCTATGGCAACTTTGGCGCCATGACCTGCAGCAATACGAGCAGAACGAACGCCACCAGAGCCCGCACCAATAACAAAATAATCATAATCGTAAGTCATTAATCTAATCCTATTCTAATTTTTCCAACGTCTATGGAGCCACAACCATTGCGCTGGTGTTTCGCTAATCCACTCTTCCAGTAAATCATGTGACGTTTTAATAATTTCTGTTTCACTCTGCCCTGTAATATCCAATGGCTCTAAAATCGTCATGGTGAAATTAGCCCCTTTATTACGAACAATTTTCAAGGGTACTAAGGGGCATTTAAACTTATGCGCCAATTGTGCAAACGCTGGGCTCGTCATTGCAGGGCGATTAAAAAACTGTGCTTCAACACCTTCATTGTATTTTTGATCAATCAAGATTCCAATATGCCCTTTATCATTTAACGTCTTTATTATTTGTCTAGTTCCACTAAGAGCCTTTGGAATTGTTTTTAATTTTCCACCAAGGCTTCGACATTTCATTAGAACTGTATCAGCTGTTTTATTGTTCGGCGGGCGGTAGATAGAAGTTACATCATAACCGTGTTGAATGTGCGCAGCGATGGGACAAACTTCCCAGTTAGCCAAATGACCTGTGATTAAAATAGTCGCACTATCTTTTTGAACGTCTAATATTTCACCACCAATAATAGTTGTGCGTTCACGACCAATTTGTTCAAGGTGAGGGTACTCGGCAATAACACGCCCGAGGTTATCCCACATGCTTTTTACAATTGCTTGATGCTCAGTTGGGTTTTTGTCTGGAAAGGACGCGGAAACATTTTTTAATGCTTTACGTGATGCCGCTAAGCGAGGACCAATAATGCGCCCAATAGCACCACCAATGTTTGATGCCATATCAACGGGCATCAATTTAAAAATAAAGAATATAACTCTTAGAAAAACCCCTTCGAAAAAATAACGTAAATTTTTCATGGCGTTATTTTTCTCCCTGCAAGTTATGCTCTAAAAACTCATTCAATGCATCTTCCTCATTAAATGATATTGCAATAGGGAGCGTCGCAATGTTGTCACGCATTTCTATATTTAATCGGCTGTAGTCTTTTTCAGTTGTTATCAATTGCGCATTTTTCTCTTTAGCAAATTGTTTTAATGCCTCTATTTCTTGCGCTGTATAGGCGTGGTGGTCAGCAAAAGAATGCCACTCAATAATGTTCGCGCCTAAGCCCTCTAGTGTTACTTTAAATTTTTCTGGGCGACCAATTCCTGCAAAAGCAATGTAGTTTTTGGAGGTGTCTAGTTTTGATGTAGGCGCTAACGTGACTTGAAACACGGGCTTGTCAGAATGAAGCGGTCCACCAATATAAATTACAGCATCAATGCGTTGCATGATTTTTCTAATAGGTTCACGCAAAGGACCTGCTGGTATTAATTTGTTATTTCCAAATTTGCTGATGCCATCAACAACTAAGAAGGAAACATCTTTGTGTAAGCTTTTATTTTGAAGCCCATCATCCATGAGTATTAAGTCAGCACCATTTTCTTCTGCTAATTTTGCACCATCGGCACGATTGGGGGAAACAATGGTTGCGGTATGTTGTACCAACATCATCGCTTCATCACCCACTTCTTCTGCGCTATGTTTATTCGTATCAACAATCGTTGCTTGATTAAATGTTCCTCCATAACCTCGTAACAGAAATACAGGCTTTTGCGCCAACTCATTTTCTTTAATTGTTTTCAGTAAAGCAATCGCCGTTGGGGTTTTACCGCTACCGCCCGCAACAGCATTACCGACACAGATAACTGGAATAGTTGCTTTGTAAGTTTTGACGTTATTTAGTTTTTGATAGATAACACCGCCCAATTGGTAAAACCAAGATAGGGGCGTTAGTGCTAAGGATTTTAATCCTTTTGGAGCGTACCAAAATTTTGGTGTTTTTAACGGCATGGCTATAGTTTTAGTCGTTTAATGTGCTTTGTTCAAGGAAGAGCTATCTCTGATAAGATATTATCAATAACAGATGTTTGATTTTCGACAAATTCCTTGGCTTTCCCACACATTTCTTCTAATAGCGCTGGAGTTGAGAACAGCTCATCTAGCTTTGCTGTTAGTTCTTTAGGGCTTGGTAGCTCACTTACGGCACCTGCATTATTCATTTCATGAAATATATCTTTAAGTAAGTGCGTCTTAGGTCCTGTTAATACTGCGCAGTCTAATTGCGCTGCTTCAATTGGATTATGTCCGCCACCATCGTGGCTAAAAGATTTACCAATGACCGCAATTGGACTTAAACGATAAAACAAACCTAATTCACCCAACGTATCAGCAATGTAAATATTGGTATTATCATTAGGAGGTGTTTTTTGTTCACCGCGTAAATCAACGTTTAGGTCAAATTTATTTAATTTACCTGCTATTTCATCGCGGCGTTCTGGGTGACGGGGGACAATGATAGTCAATAAACTAGGGTGTTTAACTGATAGTGTTTTATGAATTTCACAGGCAATTTCTTCTTCTCCATCATGGGTACTGGCATACACCCAAGACGGTCGTCCTTTAATTTGATTGCTTAATGAGTTGAGTTCGTTTTTATCGCAGGGCAATGGTTCTGCGCTATATTTTATGTTTCCTGTTGGTTTGACGTTGTCCGCCCCTAATTTTTTAAATAATATGGCATCATTTTCGCTTTGTGTGAGGATTAGACTGAAGCTACTTAGTAATTTTTTTGCAGAACCTTTGAGCATATTCCATTTTTTAAAAGAATTATCAGACAACCGCGCATTTATTAAAACTGTTGGAATTCTTTGTGCTTTTAAGGTGAGTAAAGTTGTTGGCCATAGCTCTGATTCCATACGTAACGCTAGGTCAGGTTGCCAATGCTCCAAAAAACGGTTGACCCATAGAGGGTGATCGAGAGGTGCATACTGGTGAAATGCTTGTGAAGGAAGGCGTGCTTGCATTAAGTTTGCTGATGTTACGGTACCCGTTGTCACCAATATATGAGTAGAAGGGGATTGCTGTAATATTTTATCAATTAATATTAGTGTTGATTGTGCTTCCCCAACACTCGCCGCATGAAACCAAATTAATGATCCTTTTGGGCAGGGGATTGACGCTACGCCATAGCGCTCCTTAATGCGTTCCGAGTCTTCTTTACCTTTTTTTATACGCGCATTTAGCATCAGTATCAAAAAAGGCGTTGCTAGGTAGAATAAAGCTTTATAGAGCAGGAACATTCGTTTTGTGGCTTGTGTAGGTTATTATGTGTAAGCTATGATATAGAAGCATTTGAGCTGAAAAGTAAAGGAAACACTGTGGACACGCCCTCAGATAAGAGTGATAAAAAGCCAGCTAATAAAACGCATGGTTTGAGCCGTCAGAAAATTATTGAGATGGCGCTAGCGCAGTTGCGTAAAAAACGCGCAGAAACAGATCCTAAAATTTTAAATATCATTCGAGATAAGATATTGAGCAGTCCTGCATTGATGACGAAGTTGGGATTAGAGGCAGAGCATACGCAAAAACCTGTTATTGAGAAAACGCCGTCGCTGAAACAAGGGGAGGTATTAAAAGAGCTGGGTACGAAGGAAACGGTATCCGAAGATCAAGAAAGATTATTGTCGCATGTAAAGCACATTGTGAAAGCGCAAAAAAGCAGTAAAGCTAATGTAAAGCCTCTTCACAAACCTCAACACGAAAAAGTAGACAAGAAGAAGACTCTTGAGATGATTTCTAAATTAATGAAAATTAAGCCAGATTTAAAAAACTAAGCGGTTATTAACTACAACCGCCACCATTCCATGTACAACCTGGTGCAGTACAGACACCATCATCACCGCCATCGTTCGCCGGGGCAATGATAATTTCAACACCTGTTTCAACACTAAATTGACAATGTCCCGGCGTTAAGCGGTCGGCTACATCGAAGAACACTTGCCCTGTAGGGATTGCAAAAGGGTAGCTTTGGTCAATGGCATTAATATTAGCTGCTATGTCGATAGGAGTTGCCCAATTAGCGTAGGTTCCCGTTACGCCGCCGCAAACAACACCCCACTTACGTGCTTCTGGAATAGTTGCGTCGTAACCACCAACAGCATCTGTGCCTTGAAAGCCTGCCATATCCCTGTGCGGGAAAAAGCCGTCTGTTAAGTCAAAATCAGCATGATGTAAGAAGTTCGCACATTTAGCCAATTTCCAAACTCCAGCCATTTGATCGCAAGCATAAGTTGTACCAGGTACGCCTTCGGCAAAAGGGACTGCCCAATCCATTTCTGCACCTAATTCTAATGAGCGACCACCCAAATAAGTACCACCGAAATTAGCAGTTAAATAGTTTTTTGCTGATGGACCCACAACAGACTCTAGTGCAGGGCCTAAAAAGGCTTCGGTAGAAAAGATGGGGGCGGCATTTGATCTGTTATGACCAACAAACCTGTCAAAACAGGTATATTCTAATACGCTATCGCCTTTAAAAATCAGGTTTTGATTCTGCATGATTTCACGTTCTGTTTCTAACCAGGCACGGGCATTTAATGAATCCCAGTAACCAGTATCGCAGGGCTGAGGAGCGATAACAGGTTGGGCATTCGCCATCCCGCTAAAAGATACAATTAAGCAAAAAGTAACTATCTTAAATATGTGTTTCATATAAATCCCTATGTCTTTCTATATTCTATCTGATTTTAGTACTGTTTAGCAAACATCAGATAGTTAATTCATGTTTCATGTGTGCATATATCTTAATTCTACTTCGTCTACGGGCAAATTCTACCTGCGTTAGCGTCGCCCCCATAAGCAGTACCCTCCCTTAAGCAAAAGGCGTCAGGGTATCTGTCTGTGACACCAACTTTACCAGGAGAGAACTGTCTGTATACGCGTGCGCCTGTTAGCGTTGGCGCTTGATGCCCACGTGCAGCTACTAAATAATCATAATGCGTTAAGGAGGGGATAAAGGGAACCGCACCATGGTTTGACGCTGTTATCATGGGAATAGTTATGCACGTAGTGTTTCCGCATCTTTGAGCCTGCGCAGTAGCGGGCAAAATGATTAGTAAATACGTTAATATAATTAATTTTTTCATCTGATTACGGCTCACAGACCCATTGTGCTCCAGCCGGGAATTGTCTAGGTTCGACAGTTAACAAATCAACCATCTCGTAAAATTCACCTGGTCCAGAAAAGTTTTTACATTTTGCAGCCTCCCAGACCATAGCCATAACATTGCAAGGGTCGCTGGTTGGTGTTGCTACAGGAGCTATTTCCCCCAAAAGTCCATGATTAAAATTTTCTAGGTACGCGCCTATAGTTGCCTGAACAACTGACCCTAAAGCCCGATCTAAATAATCAGGCTGTCCAGCACTACGAATCTGTGCGGAGCCATCTGTTAAGCTATATGTTTCTACGAAATCTTCTGTTTCGTTAAATATGGGACCGAAATGTTCGGCAGCAAAAATTAGACTAGTTTCAAAGCAGGAATATTCAATGACGCTGTCTGCCTTAGCTATATAACGTTGATTTATTATGCTTTCTCGACGTGTTTCTAATACCGACTGGTTCACAATAGCGGACCATACATCTGTCGCACAACCAGGGTATTCTTGAGTGCCACTTCCTGGCGGAATGGTTAGCCCCTGAGCTTGTGATGAAATAGGAGACAAGCTCACAAAAAGCAAACAGGTTAAATATAAACCCGTTTTTACTATGCTTATTGCTTTAAACTTTTGTTTTCTCATAAGAATCCTAAATATACCCTAATCTTAATGGTACCTCGAAATAGGGTGTAAACGCAAATATAAGACGATAATTACTGTTTATTGTAAGTGAATGATTTGGGAGACCACTGATACGTGCTTTTTTGAAAATCATTTGTACCATTTTCTGAGATGATTAGTCTTCTTACGCCATAATCCTGTTGGTCTGAGACGATTATTAACGAAGCATCAATGGTCAGAAGCGTAATTGGTTTGTCATTTTTTATTGCAATGATGGTATGTGGACATGCTGTGTTATCGTTGCAAGACTTTGATTTTAAAAGATATTCATCAATGGAGTCGTCATTTAAATCAGTAGTTGCAATTAAGTAAGGGGCTAGGGCATTCTGACTTAAATTATCACCAAGTTGCTGGATTATGTGGGCCGTTTTGCGAGTTTCGGGTTCTTTGAACTTTAAATACTCTTGAGCAAAAGCGTTATGAGGTAGAGTTACCGACACTAAAATGAGTAAGGATGAGGTAGTAAACCTTTTTATGAGATTATTCAGGTAAATCAATGTCTAAAATCGCCATATTGAAGTCATATGAACGCTCACCTTCGTCTTCGTCTTTGTAGACAAGGCCGATAAATTCACCATTAATAAGCACTTCAATAGAATCGGTTGTTTGAGATCTAGGGCGAACTGCAATAGATTCGTTATCAAATTTTCCTCTAAGGTAAGCTTGTATTTTGATTAGTTCTTCAGGGGTTATTTCCATTGATATGCTCCAAATTTTTTTTAGTTTTAAGCGACTTTATTTTTAAAAGCAAGAGAAGTTCTAAGGTTTTCTTGTAATTTATCTGATATATCTTGATGGCATTGCGCTGCAAACTCTTTACGATTATTGAAGTCCGCCGCTTTGTGTGAGTGTAAAAAGTCGACTGTAAGTTTGGCGCCCTTACTTTTGGCAAGACGCCAAATATGCTCACCCATTTCAATATCACCATAGTAAGCATATATATTTCTATCTTCTGTCGTTTTTATTGCTTTTCCATCTGTGTGGGTAAGGGTAATGGTGATAGGTTGTACTACTAATTTATTTTTAAGTTTTTCATTTAAGAAAAGTTCATATAGACTTGATTTAAAAGGGATTACATTGGATCCATCGGTCGATGTGCCCTCGGGAAATAGTATCAGCGCGCCATTTTCTTCTAACGCATTGTCTATGTCTATAATACATTTGGTCACAGCATCTCTTGTTCGCGCAATAAAGACGGTTTTTGCTATTACGGCTAACTGCCCAAAGACAGGCCAGTTTCTTACTTCTGCTTTTGAGATAAAACTAACGGGCAATAAGCTTCCTAAAACCGGAATGTCCATATCTGACACATGATTGGAAACATAAATGACATTTTTCTCTGCAGTCTTCTCTCCGCGCACCTCGATGGAAATGCCAAATATCTTTTTTGTAGTTCTATGAAAAAATGTAGGGACAACAAAGAAGAATTTAGAATTTCTAAACAATAGATAAACAACTGATTGTGAGAAAATTGTAAACAGGCACAAGTTCAGGAATAGGAATAACTTTATAACGGCCTTTATTGTACTCATGCGGCATCCCCATCAGTCTTAGGTGTAACATCGCTTGAGATATGCTTTTTTGTGACGCGTCTGTAATGGTTGATGTATTTATCGGTTACTTGGCTAGTAGGCATAACAATACAAATATCTGTCGTGTTAAACTGTTCGTCAATTACGGCACCGTCTCCGATTGACGCGCCTAATCTGATATACCCCTTAATTAAAGGCGGTAAACTCATGAAGGTTTTTTTTAAATCGAGCGAGTCTTTAGGGCGTATGTTCATATCTGTATAGCGTGATTTAACGGCCCTTGGGCACATATCAGGCTCTGCCAAATGATAATGATACAAGTAAGAAAGCTGTTGAGATAGCTCATTTATATCTGTTCCATGCAGGCTAGCGCACCCAAACATCAATTCAATAGAATTGTCAGCAACGTAATGCGCGATGCCTTCCCACATTTTTTGCATGACGGGTCTTGTACGGTAATTGGGCAATACGCAGGAACGTCCTAGTTCTAATAAATTGTTTCTGCTTTTTAACAGCGGCTTAATGTCGTATTCGTCACTTGTATAGAACTTACCGTTTTTTTCTGCAACCTCTTGGCGTAGCAGGCGGTATGTACCTATGATTTGACCTTCAGAATTTTCTAATCCTGTGTCTAAAACAATTAAATGGTCCGCTATATCGTCAAAGGTATCAAAGTCCCTTTTCGCTTTTTTCATTTCTTCAGAAGGAATGGCGCCATATTCTTCATAAAAGACGGCATATCTCAAGGCTTGGGCCGCCTCAATTTCATCTTGCGATTTTGCTAATCTAATTTCAATTAGCTCCGGGTCATAGGGTAATAATGGCATAAGTTATATTCTGATATTGAGTCTTTTAAAGCAAGGTATATAGGCTAAATAATCAATAAGGCTGTTTATAGATTAGGCGCTAAACTTTAAAAACCACAAGAACCAGTGGGCGCGCCAGTTTCTGATATTCCTAGTAGCGAGAGAATATCCCATTCTGAGCCTACATCATCACTTGGCGGTGGTTCAGAGGAGTTGAAGCTTTGCTTCCCTAGTATTTCTTTTTTATTGGAATAATAATCAGGGCTAAGGTTATTTTCTTCAATTAGATCTTTTTGCTTGTTTTGGCAGTTAGTAGCCTTCTGACGTAATTTTGCTAATACTTGGCGTTCAATTCTCCTGCCTTCAATCAATGCCGCTTCATAATGAGGAAGCAGTGAAGGCGCCTTTATCGTTTTAAATAAAAAGCTATAGGTGTTTTCTTCTAATAGTTTTGAATCTGGGTTCATAACAACCATTTGTTGTCGGTTTACACTGTAGCCGATATCAACTAGCAAATTATTATGTGCGCCTGGTGTTACATAAAGCTTCTCAACGGCGCGTTTAATTGATTTCCCAATTAAGTCTTGATGTAGATTCAATGTTTTTTTGTTTTTCATGCGCTCTGCGCCGCTTATCACAGGCTTCGTCGTGTCCAAAACCGTTCTACTTTTATCTTCACTTTCACCTTTTTGTGAGCGTTTTTTAGCTGCAACCCATACATAGAAGCGCCCATCTTCTTCTTTTAATAAGGCGGCTAACGGTATGCGCTTAACTTTTCTTTGCTCTAAAGTGAATATATCTGCGGTTAAAGACAATGTGGCTAAATCAATCTTGCTAGGAATTGATATTGATATTAAGGCGTCGCTTTTCTCAATTACTATTCTTTGAATTGATCCACTATCATGCTGAACTTTTAGGTCCTTTTTAAAGAATAATACCCGTTGTCCTTCTTTTATTTCTCCAAGGTCTTTTGCTAGGATTTCAATAGTTGCAGTGCGAGATTCCGCATCAATATTAGATATTTCAATTCTGCGTCTATCTAAAAGAGGACCAACACTAGACACTGCCATAACATAACTATGACTAGCTTGAATGAACGCGGTCGTCTGGGGACTGTTATCTTTGGAGGTTAATTTGCTTACAAAAATACCTGCCAAAATAAGGAGGCAGATAATTAAAGTGGCTAAAATTGGTTTTGTTACAAAAGCTTTCAAAATGCTAGGTATTTATCTAACAAATACGTGAACTTCATTTGTATTAGCGTCATTACTTGGGCTGTAAGATAAATCAATTTTATCCAATGATAGTCCCATTTGCGTTAATGAGCGTAAAACCTTTTCTGCATTACGGCGCGCCTTAGTACTTTCGATTGCTACTTGTGCTGTGTTTCCTGTTGATGGGTGTACGGCAACTAGCTCAAACTTACTGTTAGGGTGTTTTTGCATAGCACTTTGTACTGCGGCATAAACTGGCTGTTCAAAATTTACATTCGCTCTGTCAAAACGGATTTTTGCTAATAAGCGTTTTTGCATAGGGGCTGACATAGATGAATTGCCACCAAAGCTTGCTTGTTGCAATGTCGCTGGGCTGAATGTCTGAGACGCTAAACTTTGACCGTAAAGATCACCATTAGAAACGGCTAATGCCAATGTTCTTAAATTACTTCTCTCTGATGTAAGGTAAGCGGTTGTGCGTGTGATATCATCACTAACACTGCTTTGGAGACGGCTTACATTAACAATCGATGCATTAATTTGATCTTCTAGCTGTGCTAGGCGCTGGTGATCTTCTTCAATGGCACCTGATAAGTTGTAAGTAGAGCGTACTGTATCAAGTAAATAAGAGGCTTTTGATGCCGTGTCCGCAACTTCAACTGATAATGAGTTCAGATTCGCTATGTTTGCAGATAATGTTTCTAAATTCTTCTGAGCAGTGTTCAGTTTATTCACTAATCTTGGGTTGCCTGGTGTTGTACCTGTTTGCAACTGCGTATTAATAGTTGCAACGCTGGAGTAATAGTCGGCAGCCATAGATCGTCCGCGTGTTTCTGTTGAAGATAACTGCGTTGATAAACGCTCAACACGAGACTGTAATGCAAATAATTCTTTGTTTAAGCCTTGAGCTTTTTGACCAACAACAGTCTGTGACTGTTCCGTGTATGGTGACATTGTTACTTCTTGTGGTGTAATTTCACGGGCGCGGGCAGGGGTGCTGTATACAGCAGATGGCGCTTGGCGTGCAGATGGCATAGCCTTGTTAGTAATAACTAGAACAGGCTTTTTAGCCATGTCTATTTGGGCGTTAGCTATTGTAGAAGCGCTGGTTGTTCCTAAAATTGTTAGAACACCTAACGTTGCTGCTATGGCGGTTTTTTTTGTTAGCGCTTTGTTTTTTAATGTTTTTTTCGTCATTTTTTAATCTGCTTTTGTGTAAAATTACAGTAATTCTGCATATGATAATTGACTATATAATGAATAGCCAGAAAATCTTTCTTTTGTTAACGCCCTAACTCACCTCAAATCACAGGTACTGTCAAGCCTATGGCTAGTTTTTTCGTAAAAAGCTTTAGGATAAAATACATTTATTTATTTAAGTTTTTGGCTTGCATTCGACTACAGGCTTGTTGTAGTGTCTGTCGACTTTATGAGCTGTGTCTTAAAGCAGTTTATACCCAGTGCGCCTGTAGCTCAATTGGATAGAGTATCTGACTACGAATCAGAAGGTTGCAGGTTCGACTCCTGCCAGGCGCACCATTTTTCCTAATATTACCCAACAGCCCGATTAATATGTAAACATATGTTTTTGTTTGATTTTTTGCTTTCTTAGTAGGTTTTTGTTAACCTTTTTAAGATAAAAATAGAATACAAAGCTTTTTCTAGGGTTTTCAGAGTAATAATATCAATTCAACAATTTAAATCATCAGTAATTTTAGAGATTTCAGGGTAAAATGAAGAAAAAAGGTACAACACCAACGAATGAGCCGGGCATTGTTCTCGAGGCAGATATGAATCCTGACGCTACAAAGGCGTCTACTTCAGCAAGTTTAAAGATTAACAAACCTGAAAAAACGAAAAAAAATGTGCGTGTTGATGGTGGAACCAATTCCGACGTTGTTTTTGAGGCGCCTGTTGAGCCCGCTGCTGTTGGGGTTGTTTTAGACGAGGGTAGCGATGACGATGCTATTGAGTTTGTAGTAGAAGATGATTTTGACGCGCAAAATGAAGTGATGGCTAATGCAAGTAAAGAGTTGTCTTCTAAAGGGACTGAGCTGCAAACTGTAGCTGACTCTAATGCTGGTGGCGGTGAAAAGGGTCGTATTGGTGATATGTTGATAGCACAAGGTGTTATTACAGAGGCGCAACTTAATGTTGCCATACAAGAAAAGAAAATTTCAGGAAAAATGATTGGTGAAGTCCTAGTTGACTTAGGATTTATTGATGATGATGAGTTAAGCGTTTATTTGGCGCAAGCCTCAGGGTTTGATATTTTTGACCCTAAGAATACAATTATGGACGGCGAAGTTTTGGCTTACGTTGCGAAAGACGTTGCAACTAAATATCAAATGTTACCGTTTTCACGTGATGGCGATGAGTTTTTGGTGGCGATGTCAGATCCTTACGACGTTGTTGCTTTAGATATTCTAAGACAGAACTTTCCTAAGAAAGTTAAGGTAAAGCCGTGCGTTGCGACTAAACAGGTTATTTTATCTGCTATTGATGCCGCTTACGGTTTTTCAAGTGATATTAATGCTATTTTAAAAGAGCTTGAAAAAGAAGAAGGGGAAGTTGATTTAGCCCAGTTGCAAGATGAGGCTGGGTACAGTCACCCCATCGTTCGTTTAGTGAACTCGCTCATCTTTGAAGCTGTAAAAACTGGTGCGTCAGATTTGCACTTTGAACCAGAAGAAAATTTTGTACGCCTAAGATATCGTTTAGATGGTGTTCTTTTTAATGCACAAATTCTTCATAAACAGCATTGGAGCGGTATTTCTCAGCGTATTAAAATTATGTCTTCGCTTAATATTGCAGATAAATTATCACCCCAAGACGGTCGTATTCAAATGAATGTTGGGGGACATGAGGTTGATTTTCGTGTGTCGTCATTGCCAACAGTACATGGTGAAAACATTGTTATGCGTGTGTTGGATAAGCAATCCAGTATTCTTCCGCTAAATGTTTTAGGCTTTAGTGAGGTTAACAAGGGACGCATTGATCGTGCTCAAAAAAGACCTGAAGGTATTATTATTGTTACCGGTCCAACGGGGAGTGGGAAAACAACAACCCTATATTCAATGTTAAATGAGATTAATACTGTTGATGTTAACATCCAGACCCTTGAAGATCCTGTCGAATACTCACTGCCAATGATTAGGCAAACGTCAGTCCGAGAGGGTGTTTTAAGCTTTGCTGATGGTATTCGTGCGTTACTACGACAAGACCCTGATATTATTTTCATTGGTGAGGTTCGTGATAAAACAACGGCAGAAATGGCGTTGCAAGCCGCGATGACAGGTCACCAAGTTTATACGTCGTTGCACACAAATGATTCTTTTGGTGCCTTGCCAAGATTATATGACTTGGGGATGGTACCGGGGATGATTGCTGGTAATATTATTTCTGTATTTGCACAACGTTTGGGGCGTGTCTTGTGTCCAAATTGTAAAGAGCCTTACACAGCAACAGAAGATGAATGTAAATTGTTGGGTGTTGAAACAAGCAAATCCCCAGAGATATTTAGAGCGCATCAAGGTGGTTGCGACACTTGTGGAGGACAGGGCTACAAAGGGCGTGTTGCTCTAGCGGAGATTTTATTATTTGATGATGAGATGGATGCGATTGTTGCCAAGGGAGGTACCAGGGCAGAGATTAAAGAAATTGCTTTAGCAAAAGGATTCAAATCTATTAAGGATGATGGTATGCTAAAAATCCTTGAAGGAAAAACTACCTTTGACGCGGTGTCAAAAATTGTTAGTATAGAGTAGTTGCATTAGGTTTCGGTGTAATCTCATTTAATCCACATAGTTCTTAGGATTTTGGTTAATGGAAAAATATAAGTATAGAGCGGTAAGCGAAGATGGTCGTCCTGTAAGGGGCGTTCTAAGTGCGGCAAATGAAAATGATTTGTTTTCTCAACTACAAGAATCTGGGCTTGAGCTTATTTCGTGCTCGTCTGTTTCTAAAAAAACAGGTTTTTTATCAACGCTTGGCGTTAAAAAAGGCGTTAAAATTCGTGAACTTATTCAGTTCTTTATGCACTTAATGCAGATGCAGGGCGCTGGTATACCTCTTTTGGACTCCCTTGCTGATATTCGTGATACGGCAGATAATGATTATTTCCGCGATATTTTAGCTGAGGTTTACCGAGATGTAGCAGAAGGTAGCGCTTTTTCCGAGGCCTTATCAAATCACCCTAAAATATTTTCTAGTTTATATGTATCTTTAATCGCCTCTGGTGAGGAAAGCGGTAACATTGCGGGGGCCTGTGAGCAATTAATTAAATATCTTAAATGGGTTGATTCGATGCAGGTTCGTGTTCGTAAGGCGACGCGTTACCCTACAATTCTTTTAATCGCTGTTATTGCTACTGTTGGTATTATGATGGCTTTTGTTGTTCCTCAAATTGTTGGATTTATCAAAGAACTTGATCAAGAGTTGCCTGTAATAACAACTTCTTTAATCGCGACATCTGATTTTTTTGTCGCTAATTGGTTAATAATACTCATTGTTTTAATTGTCCTAACCGTTTCGGTTATAACCTTATCAAAGGTTTCGGATGGTTTTGCATATAGAGTTGATGCTGTGGCTTTGAAATTGCCGATTATGGGACAGTTAATTAGGAAAATTAATATTTCACGTTTCTCACAAACCTTTGGTTCTTTGTTTTTGGGGGGGATTGATACGCTTCAAGCGCTGGATGCTTCCGCTCAAACTGTTCGTAACCGTGTTCTTAACGAGGCTCTGGTTGATGTTCAAAGATATGTTCGTGAGGGGCTGCCGTTATCTCAAGCACTTAATAAGTGTGGAGAGTTTCCAAGTATGGTTGTTCGTATGGTGCGTGTTGGTGAGGAATCAGGTAACTTGACGGTTGTGTTAAATCAAGTCGCTGAGTTTTATACTAACGATGTTGATGAAGAAGTTGAAAAAGTAATTGCTATGATTGAGCCCGCACTTACTCTAATATTAGGTGTTATGATACTATGGATTGCTGCGGGTGTGTTCGGTCCTATTTACAACAGTTTCTCTGAAATGGATTTTTAGGTAAGCTAATTTTAATTAAAGGTTTTTTAGCTAGATGTTATTATCATCATTACGAAATGTAATCATCCTAAGCGATGAGAGTATACAGATATATAGCTGTTCAAAGGCGCGTACAAAATTTATCGACTCGATTCCGATGGATACGATTGATTTTGAAGAGGCTGTGTCTAATTGTCTTTTAAAGCAAGGCCGTGGTAAGCCAGTCGTTATTCTTAACGGGATGGTTGAGCAGCATTACCGTAAAGAAAAAGTACCTAAAGTTACTATAATGGATCAATCTAACGTCTTAAAAAGGCGTTTGAGCGTAGCGTTTCCAAATCACCCTATTCGTGCGGCGCTTAAATTAAGCGGTGAGAAAACTGATAAAAAATCAATCAACTATCTGTTTGCGGCGATGCCGTCATCAGATATTTTTAACAAGGTTGTTAATTCTGTTCTAAAGGCAAAAATTTCTATTGTAGGTGTTTATCTCCTGCCGGTGGAGGTCGCGCCATTAGCTAAAAAGCTAGGTTCAAAGTTATATAGTGGCGAAGCTAGTAATGCTACTTGGACTATTATGGTGGGGCAACATCGTGGGGGAGGTTTGCGTCAGGTTGTAACGCGTAATGGACAGCTGGCGTTAACTAGAATGTCCCCTGTTGTTGATACCGATATTGAACCTGAGTTATGGGCCGGTGAGGTTCACAGCGAAATTAAAGCTACGATGAGTTATTTATCGCGTTTTGGATATACGCCTAATGATGGTCTTAATATCATTGTTATTGCCAATGACTCTTGTGCGGATATTCTGGAACGTGTTGTTGATATTGATTGTAACCTCAAGGTTTTAAACGCTAAAGATGCAGCGTCCGCTCTTTCTCTGCGTTTGGGGCAACACGATGATCTGCGTTATGCTGATACCTTATATGCTTCGTTCTTAGGGCAGGTTTCAAAATTTGTTCTTCCTATGGAAACGCCGCTAATTTCACAATTTGTGAGGCCGAGACAAATTGCGTCATTAGCAACGATTGCGTTGCTTATAGGAACTGCGGCTGTTGGTTTCTTTTTGTTTAAATCAATTCAAGAGGGAGCTGTTGTAAAAGATAAATTACTTATAGCTCAACAGCAGACAAACGCCCTACAAGAAGAGTATGACATTGAGTTAGAGAAAAAGAAAAAGTTGGGGTTTGACTTTTTCACATTCAGGTCAGAGTCCATGGGAGAATGAAATCAATCTAGAAAACCTCAAAAGATGATGAACTTTTTCGGCTAAACTTCTCTTTTTTTTTTT
>JAMASZ010000333.1 GCA_023301585.1 Alphaproteobacteria bacterium
AATGACGCGCAAACACATAAATCCTGCACAACCAACTGCCAAATGTCAAGCATTTCGGCTACGGTCGTAATTGTATTTTTTTCGTCTTCAGTATGGTTATTGTCAGTGTCTTTCGTAATGTTGTTGAATTCAGCGCGCACCCTTCTCGCTATCTTAACCATAATGCGTCCAAAGAGTCCATTGTCTGTGGTAGCTACCCATCCCCGCAGTACCTGTCGATGAACCCCGTCCAAACCCGCTCCGTACCTCTTTACGAAATACTGAGCCTCTGCTGTCTCTAGCTTTTCCAGGCTTTCCTTCAATTTGGTTAAAGCACCTCGCATCTTTTTCTTAGAGTCTTCGCCTTCGTCATCAGAAGGTCCAGTATCGTCTTCGTCTTCGTCATCAGAAGATTCAGTACCGTCTTCGTCTTCGTCATCAGAATCGAAAAAATCAAGTGTTCCCGTCCAACCGGTACTTTTGATGGCCTCCTCAAAGTCTCGGAGTGCCACGCGCGCGTCAAACAAATCCATTTCAGCTTGCTTTAGCATCGGCTCCTTGATGTACACCATGCCCACGTTGTTCACCGGAGGCAGCAGTGGGTTGCCGGGGTGCAGGCCGCTGTCAAACAAGATCTTTTTTGTTAGTGAATCCATTTTTGATTTGAAGCAACATTTTATTTTCGTATTGATCCAGTTTACACAAGCCTGATTCTTTTACCAAGCCATTCACGCAACTGCTTGATCCGCTGGGTCACGACGACCGCGATGGCGTCGAGGCCACCATCCCGATCATCCTCGTACACCTTTTTCGAAAGGGGAACATCGGCGTCCTTGTTCTCAAAGACTACCGAAACGTACGTGTTGAAATGATTCAGGTCAAAGGCCGAGATGCTGTCCTTGTACAGCTCCACGGCTTCCCGCGTCTTGTCGACCAGCGCGTGCAATATGTTGTCGTAGGCCTTGGCCTTCGGGACCCAGATCCACCCTGAAGCCTTGGTGCGCACGTGCACGTTGGGGTGACGACTGGCGCGGAAGTTCATGTTTTGTTCCAGCGAATACAGTTTTTTTCCAAACTCAAAGAAAACACCCGTGTTGAGCGTTTGTGAGAGCAGACGCAAAACGAACTCGCGCGTGATGTGCTGCAACGACTCCTCGCCGACGGGGTTCACGAGTATCATGGAAGTGTCGGATCTTGACTCCTTGTACTGCGGTGTACGCTTTCGTCGCAAGCGCCACTCGTCTTTGAGTTCGCCCTCCACCTTGGAGTACGGAGACTGCGTAACGGTGCCCACTTGGTCCTCGAACAAACGGGCCAGCCTCTTTTTTGAATTTTCAGAAATGTATCCGCTTGTCTGTAGATAAAAACAAACCTTGTTTTCTTCAGAGATATACGATATGGCAAAGTGTAGCAGGTCTGTTAAAATACTGCGGACAGGTGAAAGCAACAAGCTCAGGTCAACCACCGACGGGTCGGCCCGTACCACGAGCTTGCGGTGCCGAACTGTCATGTCGAATAAAATTAAACTATTGCAAGAAAAGAACCCCTGGTACCTTGACGCATTGCCTGGCAGGTATCAAGAACTGGTCGTCGTTCTTGATGAGGGGACTTCCTGTTCATGGAGAGGAAACAAGACGAAGCCGCCATCGTAGGTAGACGGCGACGTAGGTAGGACGGCGACGTAGGTAGACGGCGACGTAGGTGGGATGGCGACGTATGTAGACGCCATCGTATGTGGACGCCGACGTGTGTGGACGCCATCGTATGTCGACGGCGACGTAGGTAGGACGGCGTCGTAGGTAGACGCCATCGTAGGTAGACGGCGACGTAGGTAGGACGGCGACGTAGGTAGGACGGCGACGTAGGTAGGATGGCGACGTAGGTAGACGGCGACGCATGCGACGGCCATGTGGCCTATGCTGAGTGTCCGAGAGAAGTCTCGATCGCAAATTGGTCAATCACGAAGACGATCGACGATGACGACAATAGACGATGAAGACGTCGGCGTGGTAAAGCATGGCACAACCGAAAAGAAGGTGTCCCGTGTCCTCGGCGGCGACCTCAGCCCCGTGTCCGAAAATTCGATTGGATCTCGCTTACCAGTCGCCACCGTAGTACGAATTGATCAAGTTAATTGCAAAGCGCACGGTGTCGTCGAAGGGCGCTACTCCCTCGGACGGTGGTAATTCTTTCCTCCATTTTTTTAAATTTTTTGCTAAAATACTAGGTCGATCAGATAAGTAGTCCTTGAATAATCCAGGTAGGGCGTGCTTGAATATGGTGGCTTCTTGTTCTTCGGTAAACTTGGGCGGGTTCTGGACGACTTTGTATTCAGAAAAGTGACCAGTAGCAAATTGCAGCTCAGTTTGTTTTTCAAGTACCGTTCCCGGCAAAAGCGATATTTCCCCCTCGTCGACTCGCACAATTAGAATTGGCAAAAAGGGTGTGCCTTTGGGAATGTTAATTTTAATGACTCTGCCACCATTTTTCACAAAGTGGCCGATGTTCGACACGGCAAGACTCCCGGAATATAGCCCTCTTGTGGTTAAGGTCTGTGCGGACGCGGATATTCCATCCCCCCTGTAAATGACAAAGTCTTTCTGTGTGTAAAAGGGTAACAAAAACGTCTGTGCGAATTCGTTGAAGACCTCAACCATCGATGTTACAGGGGACGAAGAAGTCTTGACGCTACGCAAGAACTCATTTAACTTGAAGTATTCCTTGCCAGTGTACAGCTCGTAATTTAGCATGGAAACGATACCATTTGATAGTAGTTTTATACCATTACCTGATCCCTGGTGCTGAGCTTTTGCAACGATCGTATCAACAAAGTTGGTTGTATAAAACTCCTCCATTTCTTCCACAATCTCGTCAATAGGTACATAATAACCAGAGCGTAGGTGTGCATCTTGCGCAAATCGATGCGCAAAAATGTCCAATTCATCGTCGTTGCACTTTGTCAAAAAACAGCTTACCATCGCGTCCGACCCAAAAACGTGGTTATGAGATGCTTGAGCGATGTTCAACTCCGGAAAGAATGTCCGTACGTTCTGCAGGATTCGGTTGTAGGTAGCGGTCAGCTGCTCTGCGTTCTCTACGATAAGACGAACACCAAACGTTCTGAATATCTCTAGTCTTTCGTCACTGTGCTTTCCCGTGTCATGAAAATGTTTTTGAATAAGACATAAGGCGTCGTCTACGGAATGAAAGTCGTACTTGTGTACACCATCGGTTGCCTTGGCGATAGATGATAGAAGCGGAACGTTTTCATCTGTCAGGTTGTTTGAGACATGATTTTTTACTTCGTCGAAGAGGTCCAAGTGAGCCTTGTTTATCATGGCTGGTGTAGGACTGTCAATATTTTATTATGGAAAATATGTATGCACATGAAAGGGCGGAGACAGCCGTTGATGACGCGTCGTCTGTGCTGGAGGTAGGTGCGTGTGGACGCCGACGTGTGTAGACGCTGACGTATGTATGTACGCCGACGTGTGTAGACGCCATCGTGTGTAGACGGCGACGTAGGTAGGATGGCGACGTAGGTAGACGACCATCTATGTTTGTATTTTGGACA
>JAMASZ010000334.1 GCA_023301585.1 Alphaproteobacteria bacterium
AAAATTATAAATTATGGTCTTTGCGGCTCAGGGGTAGATATAGCTAATATAGTCAAATCTCTATTGGTTTCAGTTAAGGAAGTGTTTTTGAAATTGCAGGACGAAAAAATACTAACAATATCTAGTATCATTGTTTTCATTGCTTCATCGATGATATCTGTGGCTGTTTTTATTTCATCTATGGTATCGTAATCATTCCTTATATAATGGGTAATATAAGGATCAACGTCTGATGTAGCATGGTTAAATTCTAATCCAAATCTATACCCAATAAACCCTCCTGCAGTATGTTCAGAAGATAAATTGAATTCTAATGATGTATAATTTTCTTCTGGATTATAATATTTGATGAATTTAAGATCTATTCCGTCATTATACCCTCCAAGAAACCAATCTAATTTACTTAGCGTTTGGTTGGGTATGTTTTCTAATTGAATAGAGCCTGAAAACCTGTGCTTGTCGCCTTCTTTATTAATTACGTATTGAGTAGGAAGAGCGTTCGAAAATGCGTCGTTTAAGCACCGTTCGATTGTTTCGTCTTTTAACGGGGGCACAGCATTTAACTCTAGGAAGGGAATGATCTCATCAGCGCTGTCAGCTATGAGATATGTACGCTCATCCTCACATACAAGTGAGGGTTCTGTTTGATTTCTATCAAAACATCTAACGCTTTCCTGTAAGGTTATTACAGAAGAAGGTGGTGGTTTAATGGCTTTGTGTGGTGTGGTGTCGTCAATTAAACTTGCACCTTGTAGAAGGGGGGCGTCAGGTTTTATGGTTGCTGCAACCATTTCAGGCGCATCAGGTGGTGCCATATCGTTTTTTTGAGCATCTTGCTGATTGGGCCACAATAAGACACCAGATAAAATTGTTGATGCGGTAATACCTACATTGCGTCGATTAAATACAGTCATATGCCCTCATTAAAAAAGGAACGATAGCACGTAATTGACGTTATGTAAATAATATTTAATGAATAGACTGAGAGCCAGTGCCAGTTTTTTCCATTAGGCGAAGCTTAAACTTTTGTTCACTGGAAAGAGTTTGGTTATCGTTTTCTGGGTGAGGGATAACAAATTGATTAACTTTTTTAGGCTGTTTCGCTAAATCATCTTGGGAAACTGCGATTGTTTCTTCAACTAAAGCTTGCAGGATTTCACGGTCTTCATCAGAAATTACGTGGTCTTCGCCCATTTTTTTACGAAAATCGTTTAGTTTTTTTTGAACAGCGTTGAACTTCATCTTGTGTTTCCTATCAATTAATCACGGAAATCTACGGGATTCGTTAGATTCTGTCAAGTTTTTATGGAATTAGATTTTAACTTATACCTTATTATTAAACACTTCTTGCTTCGAAATCGATGCGCGGATCTACATGGACATACACAATATCTCTGATAAGTGTCATAACCAGCCCCATCAGTGAGAAGATATATAGCGTGCCTAACACGACAGGATAGTCACGGTTTATCACGCTTTCATACCCCAAAAGCCCTAAGCCATCGAGAGAGAAAATAACTTCGATAAGAAGCGAGCCCGTAAAGAAAATAGCTAAAAAAGCACTGGGGAAGCCAGCGATAACGATAAGCATCGCATTACGGAAGACGTGACCATATAATACTTGTTTCTCCTCCAAACCTTTGGCACGCGCCGTTAGCACGTAATGCTTGTTGATTTCATCAAGGAAGGAGTTTTTGGTTAGCATGGTAAGTCCTGCAAAACCACTAATCACCATGGCAATGACGGGTAAGACCATATGCCAGAGATAATCACCAATTTTACCTATTGAGGATAATTCATCATAATTATCAGACACGAGCCCCCTTAATGGGAATATGTCGAAGTAACGCCCTCCCGCGAAGACAATGATAAGTAAAATTGCAAACATGAAGGAAGGAATGGCATAACCTGTAAATACAGCAGCGGAAGTCCAGATATCGAATTTCTGACCATCTGTGACCGCTTTCTTAATGCCCAGTGGTATTGAGATAAGGTAGATAATGAGCGTTGACCAAAGCCCAAGCGAGATGGATACGGGCATTTTCTCTAACACTAATTCAATCACCGATACGTCGCGGTAATAGCTTTGTCCCAAATCAAACTTGGCGTAATTGATGACCATGTCGAAAAACCTGATATGCGCTGGCTTGTCGAAACCGTACATGGCTTCAAGTTCCGCCACAAATTCTGGGTCTAATCCTTGGGAGCCTCGGTACTTGCTGGACTCTCCTGTTGATTGGGCGCTTACGCCGACAGCCATGTCCGCGCCACCACCGCCACCAATTCGGGCAGTTGCTTCTACGCCATGCCCCTGCAATTGCGCAATCATACGATCAACAGGTCCACCAGGGACAAATTGAATGATGATGAAGCTAATAAGCATAATACCAAGCAAAGTTGGTATCATCAGCAGTAGTCGGCGTAGAATGTAATTTAACATGGTTTTATGGCTTTACGTTCCAATCATGGACAATCCATTGATTATCTATGAATTCTAATACACCAAGGGCGCCAGTGGAAAGTTTGATTTTATGTTGCCCAGAGAATTCTTCAAAATTACCCGTTAAATGCGGGGCAAAGCGGGCAATGCCGTTTGATGTAACGACCATAATAGTTTCTTGTTCGTCATCAACGACATGCTGGGCGAACCCTTTCCAGTTCTCAATGCAGGCTTGCGGGTTAAATTGCCAGCCATCAGGCACGATTGCCTTATCGTCCCAATCTTTAATGGCTTTAGCACCGATACGGGCAATGACTTTATCTTCGGTCTGGTTTTCATCTTCGCCGTAATCAATTTCATTAAAAATCTCTAACGGGAAAACAGGCTGAGCATAACCAAGAGTCTTCAGCACAATCTTCGCTGTTTCAATAGTCCGTTTTAATTGTGATGAATAAGTAATTTCAGGGTAGATATCGTTTTCTTTCAACCACGCGCCAATCTTCTCCGCCTGCGCACGACCGCTTTCCACCAACGCCAAATCCGTCCGCGCCCCAACACGCGTAGGCGTCTGGTTAGAGGTAAAAGTGTTTCCATGTCTGGCAATGATGAGTTTGGTCATTTCATTCCTTCTAGAATGAAAATCGCAGCAAAACCTAATAAGAGTCCAATAGATTGTTTAATGGTAATCATGTCGCCAAATATAAGAAATGCAGCGATAAGGTATAAGGTTATATTTATTAATATGCATGCGACTGTTGCCACGGCAATGTTTTGATGCGGAAAGCTCATGGATAAAAAGAATATTCCTGTAGTCGAAATGC
>JAMASZ010000335.1 GCA_023301585.1 Alphaproteobacteria bacterium
CCATGAAGTTGCTTGTTCCTCGCAGTCCACATGTTCCTGGCGAAGTTTAGTAGTGACGAAGACATCGTTGTGATTGCTTTTTTGAAAGATAAAATTATTTTACTTGCTGACCGCTATTAGACTACCACCTTTGGAGCACTAATTGACACGCAAGTGCCTCATGATTTCATAGGGCACGTTTTTGTTTTCCTTGACTTTTGTGTTCTTTTTCCGCTTACGCGGATCTCTGTGTGATTTTCGAATTTGTTTGACTTCAGGTTTTACCTCTTTCTGCTTCGTTCGTTATTAATTTTGAAAAAATTGCCTGATGTCGTGATATCCTGGCAATGTGTTGTTCACTTGGTTTCGATGATACTCGACGAGAGGTTCAATGATCAATAACCACGCTTCTTGTTGATCCCGCGGCTGCTCTATCATCTCTTGCTCTGTCTTCTGGTATTGTCTTCGATCGTGCCATGTAAGGTTGTTTTTGTACGCATAGCACGTCGCTATTCTTTGGTTTAGTCTGATTTGCGGCGTGAGTAACGCTCCCTCGATTTTTCCGTGTTGCGCGTCACATCGGAACCGCCAAGATTCAATTATCCATTTCCATGTGATGCTGATGTAGTTGGTTATCCACCTGTCCGCTTGTTTTACTGGGTCGTCGTGCGCTAAGGAGTTGAAATGCCTTGTCAATTCAATTTGTAGTTTCTTTGGCATTCGCCCACGAGTTAAGTTGTGCCATCCTATGCTTTGTTGTTCAGCATGGATTTGTCTGTGGGGGTGGGTTAATGGAAGGGTTGGTGGGTTAGAATTTCTTGTCCATAGCAGGATTGCTTCTGTCAACCATTTTAATCGAGGAAATCCTGCATCGTCTGTTAATTTCTTCAGTTTTTTCAGCATTTCGTCGCGTTTCTCGATTATGGTAGCGTGTCGGCATTGTAGAAAGTGGTTGGTTCCTTCGTTACGCCCCAAACACAGTGGGCATCGGGCATCGTGGTCGTTTGCTTGGCGTTTTACATATGCCCCGGTTGGCATCCATCTATGAATGAACCGTATTATGATTCGTCTATCTGTCTTTGGAAGCTTTCGCATCGCAGTCTTGTGATTTTTCCAGTCCACTAGATTGAACGTGTACTGATTCCACCTGTTTTTCTTCATGATGTAGGTTTCGAGGTTTTGTCGTCCTATTTCACGTCGTATTGCCTCCTTTATTCCGCTTGTGATTACTTGGTTGTTCATTAGTATGTATGGGCCGCCCGGTTTGATGAGCTTGTATTGCGTTGGTTCGGAGTTGTCGATTCTTGGATGTTGAGACTTTTCCACAGCTATGCGTATACATCTTGGGCTCGGAACGTTTTCTTCGCCCACGTGTCTTGTGCACCATATTTTTGCCGGCCGTAGAATATTAATTGCTGCTATTGCCACGTCGGATCCTGGTTTCATTGCGATGTTGATTGGCGCCGGTGTCCAGGATAACATCTCGAGTCGTTTTGCTACCATTGCGCATTCAGATTTTATCTCGATGTTGCACTCTATCAGGTTCTCGTTTTTCGTACTTGCGATTATTGAGGCTGCTGCCAGTATCCCGTACGCGAAGCTCGTGAATTTGCCTTTGTTCGGGTGATTGGGTGTTATCCCATAGTCTTCTATTGATCCGTCCGATGTCTCGATGCACCATCCATATGCCCATTGTTCCTTCTTGTGTGCGAAGCTTGCAATCTTGAAATTTCTTTCGTCGCGGATTATTTGCTTATGATTTTCGGATATCTCCTTTATTTCGCCGTGTAAAAGATTTTTCCTCCATTCCGGTTCATGGTTACCCATTGGCTGAGCATAACAGTAATCTGACGGTGGTTTAACGGTCCAATTCGTAATGCATGTCGCTGGTTGTATCGCCGTTGGTACTTGATCTGTTGGGTTTGCTTCGAGCAATTGTAGTGTTCTTCTGTCGTTCAAAACTGTTTCATGTACTAGGGTTTCGTTTGCCCTGATTTCATATACCCTGTTCGTTGATGGGTCGATGTACTTTTCGTATTTCCGTTCGGTTTCCCCTCTTGCTTTTGTCCAGTTCTTCAATTTCGTTCTTAATACTTGATTTTCCGCTAAGATTTTCAAAGCTGCTAACCATACTGTCCAATACTTGGTTGCTGGTGGAGTCTGTGCTGGCCATCTGATTGTTGATTTAGATACTCGGTCCTCGAATCGTTGATACCAGCAGCTGTGGATTCTTTTTCCGTCGGGCGTAGCTATGTCGGAGACTTTTTCTATCTGCAAATATAACCTCCAATTGTTGATAATCTTGAGCTTCGCTTTCGGGAATCGATCGATCATGTGATCCATTATGAAGCTATCGTTTTCGCGCATTCCTGTTTGTGGTTCGTCGCTCCGTATTTTACACTTTGCCTTGTCTAATGATCTTCTTATTTGGGGTATTAGCCCGTTGTTCACGTACTTTAGATTTGTAGATGTGTCTTCGAAGAATCTTTTCTGGGTTCCGGCTTCTTGCTGTACCCATGCTAGATTAATGGATGTTGCTCGCCCAGGCTCGGTTTTTCGGCGGTTTTGTTGAAGGAATGTAAATATGTTTGCTACCGCTTGCTCGCATGGTAGATTTTTCTTCGCCATTCCTGCGAGTTCGATCGGTCCGTATACCACACTGCGAGGGAAATTTGGATTTATACCTTGCAATGACAAGAATGTTCGTGTTGCTGGTTCTTGAATACTCTTGAGTGTAATATCTGGTATCATTGTGACCGGGAATGAATATGTCATCGCCGGGAAGTATATGTGGTTTTCTGCTAATCCCGCCGCAAACTTGCTTGCCTGGCCGGCTGTTATTCCTCTCAAAATTTTCTCGCTTTTCTTTCGAAGTCGTTTGATTTCTTCTGATTGGTTGTTGTTCGGAGCTACCTCTACTCCTAATGTTACTTGCGCATCTTCTGGGACTTTTGTCTTGATTTGCTTTTGTACGTTCGTTTCCGGACATGTCACCGTTATGTTAGGTAATTCGCAATGTTCAGGCTCGAAGTTTCCTTGTTCGTCATGTTTCCACCCGTATAACTGGTAGTACGTTTTGGTCAACTCTAATTTTCCTCCGGTTGCGTGGATTAAATCAGTCCACTTTTGCGTATCGTGTTGAAGCTTTGCTTGCAGGTGTTCCATCGTTATTTCGCTGTTCCATGAATTTACTGCAGCGTTCATATCATCGACGAATCCTTCGACAGTCCCTGTGCGAGGCATGTCGCTTCGAGGGCCATCGAATGAAAATCCGTTTGCTTGCTTGTTCATTATCTTGACTAAAATATCGGTGTGAAAAGTCCACACCGGGCCTGACCACCCGGCTCCTTGACCGATTCCGTGCACCGGAGTTTCTATCGTGTGCTTGTAATGTCCGTCCGATATTCCTGCTGATGTTTTTACGTGGTACATCATATGAGTAAGAGTTTCGGAAATTGCCTTGCATGCTTCGTGAGGTACTCCATATGCCTGGCTGATTGCCGACGACAAATTCACTATCACCCTGTCGTAACATGCTATAGCGTTGTTCTCAAGCAGTGTTTGCCTCATTCGCGCCCGAGCTTAT
>JAMASZ010000336.1 GCA_023301585.1 Alphaproteobacteria bacterium
CGCCGGGCAAACGCCATCTAAAGCTTTACAGGCTTCTGCCTATAAAAGGCTACAGCGCCAAGGCTAAGCAACGCTTTATATCTGCCTGACAAGCAACTGTTTTTTATAAACTAAGTCTTACCTTTTACGGGCCCAGGGAAGGCCATACAACCCCTGGGTCTTTTGGACTACTGCCTCAGCCAGCGCAGGGCCTTTCACAAAATACGCTGGCATACTACCCCACTTACTTTTGCTCTGTAAGGGCTTAGGCCTCTCCTTTCCTCTTAACCCCGCAACATACGGCACTAAATCCAGGTTTGGGCCTAAACCCGAGACGCCTCAACTGAACTTTCTAAACCCGGTTTACAGGCCACGCCTGCAAACAGAACTCTATCTTATAATTTCATCCTTACAACACAACTAAATCTAAGAGCGACATTACGCTCGGCGTTACCTTGCCCGCTGAGGTCACTACTACGTGGATGGGCATGTGCCGGTGGCCCCTCCCACAACTCTCTGAACAATGACCAAAGCATTCTCCTACACGGCGCGGGCATACGACGACCTCGACGATTCGGCCAGGACACGCATCCGCTCGAACTCCGACGGCAGGAACCGACCACGAGTGAAGCACGTCGCCCGAGGTGACCAAAATCCGTGAAAGCACGTTAACTGGCAACAAAAGCGGCCCCGTAGTATCTAAAAGCCGAAACGCATCGCACCGCGCCGCGTGCTCTGGGATACAAGCGCCCTCCTCTATGGTAAATCCCTGGCCCGGGCCCACCCAAGCATACTCCCAATACCATTGATAGCCCGTCGCGGTAAACCTCACTAATGGGCGCCCCACGTCCTCATACGTGTATAAAAGTGCCAGCGCCGGCACGGCAAGCCCAATCAATACTAACGAAGGTAAAACGATTCACGCAATCTCAAGGCCACGAGCTTACTTACGAAGGGGCTGAGAAAACCCTTAACAATAATAGCCCCAACAAATGTCACGATAAACGTGAGCACTACCAGCGTACAATCATGAAGCGCCGCAACACTTTCTGTGTAAACCGACCTCCTGTCTTGTAAGTTCATTTGCGCCCAGCACAACATCCTAATCTTAACAACAACCAGTGCACTGGGCTTTAAGAGAAGAAGCTTAGAGGCACACGCCTAAACTTAGGTCGAAACTAAGCTTGATAAATCAATTTCTAGGCACCTGCGCTTTTATGGCGTACAAACACGTTAGGCCCTCTTCCTAAATTGCCTCTAGTTGATTCTTAAACCAGCTACTGAAGAACATTGAAAGAAACTACTTCTCTGGGCGTGATAGCGTGTCGCCCCCAAATTCGAGGCTTTAATAGCCGCAAGAACCCGTGCTAAATCTTATGAACCCGACCTCTGCTGGTTCAACGGACTTACGATCTTAGGGTCTTTTATGCTTACACAATCGCTGAGATCTTACGGCAACACGCACTTGTAGAAACCACACACACAAACCTGATTTTAACATATAATTTAACAATTTGCTGCCTTCGCCATCCTTTTAGTAAAGCGCGCCTATCCGCATAACCCATTTTATGCGGCCGCTTGGACGAGCGTAACGCCAAAGAGCCCGCTTTTACTGGGGAATAGCCCTTTCCCGTACGTAAACGCTTAACAATAAGCCGCCACACTACGTCCACAACGTGTCCATACCGCGCCGCCGCTTCGAGTCCAAAGCGACGGAGTTACCTAAACAGTTTTCTTGCAGCCGTAAAAGAAGCACTAGTAAAAATAAGGGCCCAGCCAGCACGTGTAGCCCATGAGCCCCATGGCAATGAAAAAGTTGGTCCAAATGCCCCTTTTTCCTCTGTGATAGTGAACCTCGCCCCATAATACTCAAGCGCCGTGAAATAACCACCAAGCCCCAGGCTGGCCCTAATAGCAAATTACCCCAATTAGGCGCCCACGGGCCATTGCACAAACTGCCGCTGCCTTTTTTATAAAGCGGCACTCACTGGGGCCCTTATACCTGCACCTTAGTCAAAGCGCCCGCGCGAGAAAAATAAGTAGGGGAATAAAGGCGTCGTTAAAATAACAACACTTTGCTGCTCAGAGCGCTTTGCGCAACTTAAGGCCCGAGGAGGAACTAAAGGGCGGGAGTCCGCCCTTTCAGGGGCATGGGCCCTGCCGCTTAAATAGTTTACTTTAGCGCGCACCCCCCTTTTGTTTCTTCCGCCCGGACAACACACTTAGTGGCCAACGCCGCAGCAAGTGCATAATTCATTTTATCAAAATGACCCTTTAATCAGGCCTACGGCTTTCCTACAGCGAGGGCACTTACACGCGAGGCGCGTCTTTAAGGGCGATAAAAAGCAGGGGGGGAGAAGGGTATCTGTGGTCAAGAGGAGGGAAAGGGTGCAGAATTTCTAACCTGCTTTGGTTAAACTTTGCGCTAAGCGCGGGCCGATGACTAACCAAACTTTCTCACACGATAAAAAGAAGCAAAGTCACAGAAACCAGCGAGAGCAACGACCCCAACCTAGCAACTATGTTTCAATAAAAGTATATGTCAGGGTAGTCCGCGTACCGCCGAGGTATCCCCGCCAAGCCCAAGAAGTGCATAGGGAAAAACGTCAGATTAACTCCCAAGAACATTAACAAAAACTGAAGCTTTAACCAGTCGGGGTTTATTGTTAGGCCCGTAATAAGAGGATACCAAGTGACAAGCCCCCCTATAAGCGCAAACACCGCGCCTATTCTAAGAACATAGTGAAAGTGTGCTACAACATAATACGTGTCATGTAGCACGATATCTAACGAAGAGTTCGCCAGCACTACCCCAGTTAGCCCCCCTAACGTAAAAAGAAATAAAAACCCTATTATCCAATAGCTTGAAACTCTCCCCGTCGCCCGAGCTCCGTGGAGAGTTCCAAGCCACCTAAAAACTTTAATCCCCGTGGGCACCGCAATAATCATGGTAGCAGACGTAAAGTACGCCCGCGTGTCCGCGTCTATGCCCACAGTGAACATGTGGTGCGCCCAAACAACGAACCCAAGAACCCCAATCGCTATTATGGCATAAACCATCCCAACTACCCCAAACGGTTCATTCTTCCCCCTTTCAATACAAACCATATGGGAAATTAGCCCAAACCCCGGCAAGATCAAAATATAGACTTCAGGGTGACCAAAAAATCAAAACAGGTGCTGGTAAAGCACAGGGTCCCCCCCACCTGTGGGGTCATAAAACCTAGTATTTAAATTACGATCCGTTAGTAGCATAGTAATCGCACCCGCTAACACCGGCAACGAAAGCAACAGAAGAACAGCCGTAACCAAAACCGCCCAGGGAAATATCGCCATGTGATCTAATAGCATGCCAAACACGCGAAGGTTTTTAAGGGTCCTGATAAAATTAACAGCCCCTAACAAAGACGAGACCCCGGCCAAGTGCAACGAAAAAATACAAAAGTCAACAGACCTTCCGTGACAAAGCGCAGATCTTAATGGGGGGTAAACTGTCCACCCTGTCCCTGCCCCTTCTTCTATAAACCCGCTTATTAGCAAAAGCACTAACGCTGGCATTAAAAATCAAAACCTTATATTATTTATCCGCGGGAACGCCATATCTGGTGAGCCAAGCATTAACGGCACTAGCCAGTTCCCAAACCCCCCAATTAAAATTGGCATCACTATAAAGAAAATTATAATAAACGCATGCGCCGTTACGATCACGTTATAAAGCTGGTCGTCCTGGAGAACTCCCACGCCAGGCTGACCAAGCTCAACTCGAATTAGCATCCTAAGCCCCGTCCCAATAACACCTGCCCACGCCCCAGCCAGCAAATACATTGTACCGATATCTTTGTGCCTAGTCGAAAGAAGTCACTTCGTAGTGGCGACCGCCGAAGCCTAGCAAACGCTAAGACTTGCAGCTTATGGTAGCAGTTAATACATCTTGAACATACAGCGTACTGAGTACACTAAACACGTAGCCTTGAATAAACGCGACTAAGGTTGTAACTACCAAAAGGAGCACCCGCATACCGCCCTCCAGCTTGATTACTTAATAGTGCAAAAAGCAAATGGCCCGCAACCATATTAGCCGCTAACCGCACGCTTAGGGTTAATGGACGAATCAGTCTTCTTAATAGCTCAATCAGGACCATAAATCTAATAAGAGGACCCGGGGTCCCAACGGGAACTAAGTGAGCTAAACTAAAACTAGGCTGTTTAACCCAAGACAGCGCAGTATGTCCTAATCAAAGGGGGAGGGCCAAGGCCAGTGTAACCCTCAAATGACTAGGAGCTGTAAAAACGTACGGCAAAAGACCTAACACGTTATTTCTTGCGATAAAAACAAAAAGGCACGCTATGACACCCGCGGTACCCGGTCCACCCGCCCGCCCCAAAATGGCCCTAAATTCTCTTATAGCCGCTTTCGCCACCGCGCGAAAACCTCATGAAAGAGCCCTAGGTCGAAGCCAAAACAGCGAGGGGACCGCGGCTGGCGCCAACACTATAGAAACCCAGTTTAGCGGGAGACCAAACGCCGCAACAGGTGAAAACACGCTAAACAAGTTTGACATTAAGCGGCGTAATAAAGCTTCGTAAAAGACACGGCAAAAAGGCCGGTACTAAATAAGACAAGTCTTATTCAATGAGTAGGGGCTATCTGAGGGATACTTACGCGCAAGACTTACACCTTAACCTAGGAAGTCAAAATTCCTTGTGCTGAACACCCTCACGTAGCTGACGCCCTTCTACACCAATAAACCCAGTCCAAGCCACGCTGCTGTTCTGCTAAAAACGAAAGCTATGCTACTAGCACCCGCGCCTCGGAGCGCAGGGCTTATTTTGAACGCCCGGAAAACAGCGAGATGCACAAAAAGAGGCGTGTACAAGCCCTCAGCCAGGATAACCCTCTGCACAGCGCCACGTCTGAGTCCCGTCCCTCCTCAAGCTTTAGCCGCCCACCTAAGGCCCCAAAGTCTCCCCAGGCCTCAGTCACACCGGTTCGCTTGGCGCCTTGCCCTTTGCACCAGCCAGGGCGCTAGCCCTGCCCCCACAAGCAAAAGTACCAAGATGAGATTTTTAATATAAAACGTAAGATAAATGTAACTCACGTCTAACACCCACAGGCTTGAGAGCGCAGTGCCTGCAAACACTCTCAGCACGGCTTGCGCGCTTGCAGGCCTGCTCAACGACAAGTCCCCCTCTCCGGCTCATCCGCACCTAAACGTCCGCGCTTCTAACGAAAATACCAGCCAAATAAACCGGATGCTATACAAAAACGTAAACACACAGCCTACAAAAAACAACCCAACGGCTCATCTCTCTACAAGCCCTCTACACGCAGTTTCTAAAAACGCATCCTTTGAGTAAAACCCCCTTATAAAAGGAAGCCCCATTAGCCTTGCCCTCCTCAAAACCACCAGTGCCCTGGTCACTGGTAAAGACATAAACCTAATTGAAGCCACGCGAAGGTCTTGCCCCCCCCCCACAGCATGAATAAGCCTTCCCGTCGCTATAAACAAAAGCGACTTAAAAAACGCATGGGTAAGAAGATGAAAAAATGCCAACGCCTCCAAGCCCGCCCCCAAGCTGCTTATTATTAGCCCTAGCTGCCTAAGCGTGGAGAGCGCCACTATCTTTTTCATGTCGTACTCAAATATCGCGCTTACCCCCGCCATTAACATGGTAAGCGACCCTAACACAAGCAGAAGTTTTTGGCTTTCTCCTCCTCTAAAAAGCCCCGGGCTTAGCCGAACGAGCAAGTAAACTCCTGCTGTAACAAGCGTTGACGAGTGCACTAGCGCGGACACGGGCGTAGGTGCTGCTATCGCAGCGGGCAACCACGCTGAAAATGGGATCTGGGCCCTTTTTGTGCACGCTCCTACAGTAAGTAAAAGCGCTAACCCCCCCCTCCTGGCGTTCAAAACAGGGCTGCTGACCCCACTTAGCTCTCACCCCCCGCTAAGCACCAACGTCCTTATGGCAAGCATCAAAAGAACATCCCCTACACGGTTCGACAAAAGGGTAAGTATCCCTGCATTCCACGCACTTTGATTCTGAAAATAAATCACAAGCAGAAAGGAGCTTACCCCAAGCCCATCTCACCCAATTATCAACGTAAGAAAGTCGGGCCTAAGAATGAGAATCAGTATAGCCAACACAAAAACCGCCACAAGGGCATGAAACCGCCCATAAAAAGGCTCGCTTTTTATGTACGACGTAGAAAATGCAAGCACCGCACT
>JAMASZ010000337.1 GCA_023301585.1 Alphaproteobacteria bacterium
TCACGCGCCGCGATCCGTTCAGCTTCGTCATCCATCCAGTCGTAACGGGCGTCAATCTCATCGACCAGCGCGTCCCATTTATCTTTCCATGCTGGAATACAAACGTCTCGGTAATACCCCGCCGCGGCTTTACTATCTTCGGGGGTCACTTCCTTTTGAGCCTGACACATCGGCTTCGTCTTTGTCGCCGCCCCAATCTCGGTCGGTTTCACCACCCGCGTTCTGTCCAATTCGATTAAGGTCAAACCCGCCCCTGCGTTGCAACCCGTAATCCCAAGGCACACGAAGGCAAGGATTAGCGTCAGCGGCCTTTTTAAGTTCGTCATTGTCTCTCTCCAACTTAGCAATTCTATCCGACTGTCGCGCAATGAGACGGTCATGTGTATCTGTTTCGCGTTCGACGGTCGTCGTGACATGTGTATCTTTTGACGCTTGGTCTTCCGCCTGATCCTCACCAGCTTGTTCTTGGTTCTCTATCGTGGCGCCCTGTTGTTCGATAACAACATCTTTCACCGCTGAATCGCTAACTGTATTTTCCCAATACTTATACGCACCAAACGCAACCGCCAGGACCAACACATACTTCCCCGCCGCGGCAATTAAAGGATGTACACCAAATGATCTTGATATGAGACCTGTGATGCCTGACGCGACTGGATGGTCTGTCACAGGAAGCACCATTTCAGGATATAGAGTAACACCATAACCGCCGCGAAACCCATCATAACACCGCCGGTTCGACCTACACGGTCTTGCGCTTTACTGGTTCGGTAGTTCGGGTCAGAGTATCCGCACAGTGCTTGGTAAAACACCATCAGGCCACCGAGGAAAAACGTGATGACCGTCACGTTCCACAACCAACCGAGACCGAGGAAAAAAGACACGACCCCGCCAATCAACACGATTACAATAACGATTAACACAGTCCATGAGATAACGAGATCACCCGTATATCGCCACCACTCTTTAAGCTTATCTAACCAAGTCATCCCATAACCTTATTTGTTTCCAGCCAGTGCTTTACGTCAAAGCCTGGGCAAAGAGTTGATCTTAAATCACGATGACCACACACTTCGATGTCACCATAATACTCACGACATTCCTCGACTAATCGACGTGCCGTTTTCAGTTGTTCGCGGGTCGGGTGAGTGTACCCCTGATGGTTCAGTCCAGCGACAAACATGACGCCTATAGAACCGCGATTGAAACTGAAAGTATGTGCGCCGGCTTCGTCAATCGGACGACCCGCCTGTAACTCACCATCAGGCATGATAACCCCGTGATAACCGATGTCATCCCACCCTCGATCATCAATGTGCATGGTGCGGATACGAGCCGCGTTCATACCTTTGGGTGGTTGCTCACCGAAATGGTGAAAGATTAAACGATTGATATTGCGCTTTGAACGCCTGAACAATGTGGTCATATTACTCGTTCCAAACTGGACGTTCGAGATCGACAGGCCAACGTACCCCAATGATACCTGTCCCACCGCCAACGTCTCTATGATATTCAGGCTCACCGTCACCTGGAACGTGCTGTAAGCCATCGGTCATCAGTGCGTCACACGCTACCTTTGACATGTCTTCATCATGGGGAAGATTGAACCGTACATGACCGTCTTCGTATCGAAGGTCATCGGGTGTTTCACCCGTGGCGTCACGTACAATTTTGATAATTTTATTAAGGTCTGTCAGTTGCATGGTCGATTCTCCGTTACTGACGGTAACTGATATACGAGAATCGTTAATATGTCAATTCTTGTTCTTGGTGAACATTCCAATGATGCTATTTCCGATTTCCTCAATACTCACGCCTGTCGCGATATATAGAACCAGACGACCACCCATAAGCGCAAATATGTAAACGGGTAATATGATAGCGATAGAACCTTCAAGTCCCATCATCACACCGACAGAATATCCCATCACGAGACCCCCTGTCATACCGGCGATAAAGGCGGAAAACATCGCACCAGCGCCCTTGACGAAGCCACGTTTAACCCTAGCAAATAGAGATTGAATTGAACCGCTGAAAGCCGATAGTACAACTGGCAACCAAGTCGGAACGGTCATATCAAAGGTGACACCGAACCATGCTAACAGCACCAGAAAAGAAGCGCCTATGAGTTGCGTATCCATGTAGTCAGCCCACTTATTACGTTGAAATGTTATCATATCACCTACAACTGTAACGATATTACCGTCAAGAACTAATAGCGTTATCGTGAGATATTCGTGATTGTCAAGTCTTCCAGCCCTGTGCGCTCATAAAGTCAACGAACGCGACAGTCGATTTATCACCCTTGTACCACAGTGACGGACGCAACATATCTTGGTGCATTATCGGTTTTGGCGCACGACCCCAATGCTCATATCCCATGTCGGTCAGTATCATACCGATCTTGGACTTGGCTATTTTGATGTGCTTGTCGCGTAACAGTTGAGCCAATGAGTAGCTACTGACCCAATCGCCTTTAAACCCGATAACGCCTGATTCGGACGCTTCCATAATCTCTTGTTCAATCGGGCCAAGACTGGCGGCAATGGCGCGGTCTGTACTGGACGTTTTAGGTGCGCGGTGACACGATGTAGCGGGGTTGAACTCATCAGGAATAGGCATTGATTTGAGCCAGTGAGTGACTTGTGCATACCCGCCGGTCTTCAACCAATGATAAAGGTTCGGGAAGTATTCACCGTCCATTTGGTCTCGTATCAGGTCATCTTCTTCCTGTTGTGCCGTGAAGAATATTGAGTACCGCCGGTCATTACGTGACTTTATAACACCGTCTAAATGATTGGTACACATGAACCAGTTGGTGACGTTCTTAATCATGCGCTTATCGACACCCATCGTGCGAACCTCGACGTTCTCATTGGTGATCAGCGGCTTCAACATATTCAGGACTTCCATACGTCCTTTCATCCATATTTCCTCGACGATAATGAACATCTTGTCTTCGATATAACCGTTGTATTTTTCACCGAGGTTTTCAGATATTGGACTGTGAACATATCGTTCACCAATCGCTTCGGCTACGCATCGGGCGAGAAGTGTTTTACCGTTACCTTCACAGCCTTGTAACACAGGACACCATTGAAACTTGACGCCTGGATATTGAACCACCGCCGCCATGTAATATAGCAATATGAGTCGATCACGTTCGTTCGGTATCTGACGACACATTAAGTCCCAAACGGGTGAAGGGTCGCCATGAACACAGGGTACTTGTGGGTCAACGTAAACATTTACCTTACCATCAACGATTGTACTTGGGGGAAGGTCGGGACGAAAACATGTCGAGATAGCTTGTGGGAAATCATAGCACGAGTTCTGTGTAAGTGCCTCAAATGCGTTCTTCGACGGCTTCGTATTATCAGGTAACATTTGGAACCAGTGTCCACCGTACACAGCGTTGAATTGCTCTGATTTGAGCATTGACCCATCAGGGACAAAGACGCGATGAAGATCACGGATATAAATACAACCTTTGAAGTATTTCACCATTTCATTGATGGATAAAAAGACTTCTTTATTGAGTGGATTATCCTGTGAGGCTGGTCGTTCCGATTTGGGTAAGACATCATAAACTTTCTTCGTCAACATACACGCCTTTTCAAGCGTCCATTTACGGTAATCGGCTCGTGCCTCATACTTATCACGTAACAGCGCCGACCGACGAAACACGCGATCCATTCGCGGTATATCTTTCCCCGTCCAATAGGCGAGAAGGCACATCAATGCCATGTCCGCTTTTGATGGGTCAAAGTCGTCACTGTCGTCTGATAAATAGACCTTGGATAGTACGTCATCATTGGCTTCCCATAAGTCCTTGGCCGTTGCACCATTGCCGAATTGTGACTTCATATTCGTTGATGCACATAATTTGGCAATCAACTCATCGTCATCATATTTACCAGTGAAGGTCGGGTCTATCGTTGCAGATAGTTCACCCATAATCTCACGTTCAGGAACCAACGCACGTAACTGTTGAGACCAGTTTGTGTCTGTCGGCTCACCACCGCCAATGACTGACCACTCGTTACCACCGAATGCGATGAAGCGTTTCTGAATATAGAACTCTAACCAGCCGTCCCACTTGTTCTTACGGTCATATAGAATCGACTTGTCACAGCGACCCATGATGTGAAGACCCTTACCTGACTGTGAGACCTCGCCCCATGCGCCGGTGAACGATGTATAGATTGCTGTCGCTTCGGCTGACCATTGACCTGTCGCCGCGTCACCGCACTTGTCGAGGTCGAGAAAAAACCAATCGTCCGCCTCATCAAAGACAAACGCGACACCGAGACCGTTCGCCACGGCTTGTTCATATGTCGTCCAATACGCCTTGTTATGAGCGTCAACGGCTGAACCGTCAGGTGTACAAGGAACCTTCGTATCCTCGTGACGTTTCTTCTTCTCGTTCCACTTCGGTACGAGTTTCCAATTCAGGAATTGATCTGGTAAACCCTGTGGAATCATTGGGCTATACCAGGCATGAGCGTCACTGTGACCATACCAGGCATCATACGCGGCACGGGTAACGTAATAAATATATGGACAATCGTATCGACTGACCACCCATTACCGAGCATCTTATAGCGTTGCGTATTTGAAACTCCGGCGGTGTAATTATCAGGCACAGTCTGCAATCGCTCACACTCAACGCACGTTAGTTTACGGTACACATATTCCCTCACTAGGCTTTCGGGTGTAATCGTCTCGCTTTGTAAACCAGGCATCATTAGTGGCTTGATTATCTTAGGTGCATGACCTGTTGTAACAGCGTCCGTAGAATCGGCATGTGTAAACGTCAATCGACCAAGTTCAGACAACCCCGACTTTCGCTTATCGTCACGGTGTGGTCTTACACCGCGCTCATCAACGGATACACCAGCTATACGACCTGGTTGGTTACTTGGGAAATGACTATAAGGTGTCCCGCTATCATTATCGCACCGTATGTAATCACCCTGACGACCATTCTTGACATACTCCATCGCTGATAACGATGACGCCTTTCGGTCAAAGTCTTCAACAAGACACTTGCGCCCCTTCTGTCTATTGACGAACTTATCTGACATAATCACTACGTTGTCCGAATAGTCTTCCAGTATATCTTTGATGACCACACCGCGATCTTCTGGTTGCCCAAAGTCCCAATTAGCCCAATAGTAACGGCGTCTGTTTTGTGCGCTGACCAACGCTGAATTGATGAAGACTGGTTCAACACCAAGATGTTCGGTTATGACATCAAGGAACTCTCGCTTCATGCGGACATTCTCTAACAGGAACTTCACGTTCGGATTGACCGATTTGATATGATTTAGAATATCAACGTACACGAAAAATAAGACGCTTCGTGGGTCGTCAAAGGCTAATTGTTTACCAGCGAATGAGAAGCCCTGACATGGCGAACCGCCCATCAATAATCCGATTGAAGCCCAATCAATATCCCACTCTCGCCAACGTGTCACGTCACCTAAGAAGACCGTATTCGGGAAGTTCTTCTTCGTAATTGACATAGCTGGTTTATCAATTTCAGCGGCATAATACGTGCCGACTTTTATATTTGATTTGGACAAGGCAATCTGTCCGCATGACATACCGTCGAATAGACTTAGTACATTTAGCATGGTGGTGATCCTATGATAATGGACGTGATACCCGCTATATCAGCGGCTTTTTTACAACTGTCACAAGCGTAAGTGTGACCCTCAATATACAATGTTGAGCCTCGTGCCTCATCACCAGCTATCATTAGTGCGATGACTTCCGCATGACCAATCTGTCCGCAAATATCACGACATAAGTCATAACCCTCACCTGACTTCATTTCAGCACGAGGGCATATACCACCGTTGTCTTTTGTGGTGTAATTTGAACCAACGTAACGCTTGCCGGCGGGTGTAATTATCGTAGCTGTGACAACCTGTTTTATGCAATTATTCAACATGGCATTTCCCCCAAGCGGCGACACGCGGTCATTACGTGTTGAAGGTCGATGTCAAAGCCGATGAATTTACGACCAGCCTGTTTCGCGGCGACACCAGTCGTACCGCTACCCATGAACGGGTCGAGAACGACATCACCAGGTCCACTCGATTCTTCAATGTACATACGCATCAAACCGACTGGTTTTTCAGTAGGGTGTTGTTTGGCGTCACCCGTGGGATTGGGGAACTCGTGGATCAGTTCACACTCATCACCCCACGGTAATTCATCACACGTCACGAACGACTTCTTACCACAATCGTTAATACGGAACGGTTTACCCTTACGGAAAAATAAGGTGTATTCTTGGTTCTTCATGTACCAACGATTCGGATTGGCGGTGTTCTTTTTCCACCCTAATAGATTATGTAATTTGAAGCCGACAGCTTTGAACGCCGCCTTAATGCGATCCATATTCTTCAAGTTCGTCATCACGTAACAGTGAGCGTTGTCTTTCAACACACGGAATATCTCACCGGCGAAGTCCGCTACATGACTGTGATTATGACGGATCGAAGCCTTACCATCGTTTGCCGTCAGGATACCCTTCGGTGCATTGGGGTTTTTATTACCGCCTGAAATATTGTCGTAATGGGGGTCACAAACGACCAGATCGACACTTCCCGTCCTTAATTGTGCAAGGCCGTCCCGTGCGTCGCAATGTCTTATCATGTTTCGATTCCTTAGTCATTTTAGTCTATCAAGCCTACGTCACGAGCCGCTTTTACGGTCTCGTCTGTGAGAAGACCCGAATCAACCAGTGCTTTATACAACACCTTTTTATTTGGGAAATGGTATCTGATACCCCGTGCGCCGATATTGTCACAGTGGGGGTCAATGGTGAGATACGAGACATTCATCAGCCCCGTCTCATTAGCTATTTTCGCACCGACTTTTATGATTTCACCTTTACGTGTATCAGCGGTCATTCTTGTTCTTGTCATTGCGGTATCCATACGTCCTTGGCGTTTTTGGCGAACATTCCCGCACCGCCGAAGTTCCTTACGCATTCGTGGAAGTTCCGCTGTGCGACATACCGTTCATCACTCTCTCTTGCTACAAAGTCATCGCTCTTTACCTCAACAGCTATGAATTGTCCAATGACTTGACCAACCATCCAGGGCTGTATCAATATTTTCTTTACGCCAATTAAATCAGAAGACTTTAGATGTCTGTTTATTTTGGCACTATCGTTACCGAGACCGAAGCGAAGCTGGCGACCATCATCAGTACGACACGCGCCAACGTTGTTCCGCCATAACATAGTATCGTTATGGGGCGCGGCGAGGCGTATCTGTTGTTGGTTTAAGGCTTCTGAATTACCCATGATACCACTCGTATATTTCGGCTTCGGTTCTCATTTATGACGTAACCAGCGGTTTTAGTAATGAGCAAAAAAGTTTTGCACCACCTACTGACATAACAGCACTGATTAAACCATGTTCATAAATTTGACATTCAATATAACCATCATCATCATCATCTGATTTGTTCTCAACTTTAGAATATATTATTCTAACTTGATCATCGACATATGTTATATCCTGGTTAAGTAGGGATTTTTGTAACTTAACTAAGGTAGATTTTAATACGACACCCACAATACTGTCTCCGATTGTGTAGTGACATTGTGGTTCTGACCATTCTTTTGTTTCACTGTCTCTGACAACACAAGTGATTAACCTATGACCTTGAATGCGAATCACATGTAGTGTTTTAATATTAGACATAAAATAATCTCCGCTTACTGACCACTACTGGCAATAAGGTTTTTCAGTGATGTGTCAATGGTTTCGTTTAATTTGTCGGCATCTTTTAGCTTCAATGCTTGGGCTGACATCACATCTGTCTCGAACCGAGAGTAGAAGCGGCGATAGATTTCCGAATCACATGCACCACCATCGCGCCAGAAACCTGCCCATAATGATATGTTATCTCTCAACCGTTTTTGTGCCTCTCGGTTTTCAAGCCGCTGTCGTTTCAGTCGTCCTTCGGCGGGTGTATCAACGAGGCTAGGTGGGACGTAATCGTAGTTGTCCAGCTTATCTATTTCACCGCGCATTATGGCGAGGGTTTCAGGGTCGAGTTCAACCAAGTCACCATCAACATGTTCAGGCTTAGACCGTTCCGCCGGCACGGGTACGTGACCGCAATGAGGACATTTAGGTAAGACGGCTTCGTATGGTGAGTAGCATTTCACACATGTCGTGACGGTAATTAAATCATCGTCTGGTATTCGCTTCTTCCGCTTTCCGCGTTGTTCGTCTTCCAACACCCATCCATTATACGAATCAGGCAGACCGTAAATCCGACCAAAGAAACCAACATTACCGGCGTGATCAATAATCGTACCAATGTTCTTCCCCGTGGCCTTTGTGAGACATCGGAAAAATTGCTGTACATATAAGACAAATGATTGTGTCGGACGTGCCATTTGAACCACCTGAATACCCGTGACATTAAGACCCTCACCGAATAAATCAACGTTCACCAAGACATTGAAGACACCACGTTCAAACTTGTCCATTATCATTTTACGAACGGTCTTCGGCGTCTTGGAACTGACCGCCTGTGCCGATATACCAGCGGCTTGATATGCGTCCGCTAACTCTTGTGCATGTGAAATATCAACAGCGAACACCACCGCTTGCTGATTAGGTGTGTACTTTTGATAGGACGCCACACAATCACCAGTAATCGTTGATTCGTGTTTCGCATCGGTGAGACCCTTTTGCGTAAAGTCACCCGTTGAACCGACCTTAATGCGTGTACGGTCGATTGACGCGGGTGGTGCTATGATACGATAGTCACAGATATAACCTTCCTCGATCAACTGACGAGCCGTGACGCCTTTCACCATCGCATCAAATATACCACCTTGTGAACGAGCCAGTGACTTACGATCCGTTCGTGCCGGCGTAGCGGTAAAACCAACGCCTAGTGCATTAGTGAACAACGCAACGGCCTTCCCCCATTGGTTCGTGGGTAATAAATGATGAGCCTCATCGGTCATCCATAAGCCAACACGAGGCGCGAACGTGCGTAGTTTATCTGAACGTGCGTTGATTGTTTGGACACTACCCACCAGTATTAAAGACGATTGGTCATAGAATGATCGACCGAACTCTTTAATCTGACGACGAACGATGTCCTGAATAACGTCTTTAGGGGCCATGATGTTATGAGTATGACCAAATTCAGCATACGTCATCGCTAATTGACGAACCAATTCTTCACGATGAGCCATGAAAACGACACCTTGACCCGCTTTAATAAACGGTTGCGAATATAACATCATTGGTTTAACGAACGTTTCCGATAACCATGCGGCTATCGCTGTCTTACCGCTACGAGGCGGCGATACGACTAAGACGTTTTTATAACCCTGTGACCATTGTTCTATGGTTTTAGTTATCAAATCGTTTTGATACCAACGTGGACTGAATGCCATTAACTTTTCCTCTTGACTGTCTGTTTCCTATTCGTTACTGACGATAACTGTCAACTGTTAAATGTGACATCAACGAATCGAAACCATAAGGAAAAAACGATGAAATATACACTCACCATTGAAAGTGATAGCGCCGAGGATATTCGTAGCGTCACTGAAAAACTAACTGGTCGTGCTGATACGACTGTTGCACCAGCGACAGAAACGGTAGCTACGACGACAACCACCGCGCCAGCCGCCGAAGAAACAAAGACCGCACCAACTGGTGATGTCGCTGTTGATGGTATTGGTATGCCATATGATGATGCTATTCATGCGTCACCACCATCGTTTAAGTCTGACGGCTCTTGGAAGGTCAAGAAAGGCCAAGCCGATGCCGCTAAGACAGCCATTGCCGCTTTCAAAGCCGCTGGTGGTAACGTCACACCGCCTGTCATTGAACAACCAGCCGCCGCACCATCGGGGATGCCTGGTACAGAAACAAAGACCGCGCCGGTAGGTATGCCAGGTGCCGCACCAATCCCCGCGGCGGAACCAGTCGCACTTGATGTCGTAATGGCTAAATGGACTGGTCTGATGGAAAGCGGCGCATTGTCAGCCGAACGTGCTACCGAGATTTGTGTTCAAGTCACTGGTAACGCTGACGCGACAACACATTATCCAACGTTCCAAACTAATGAGACGGCTCGTGCCGCATTGTACGCGGAACTGAACGCTATTGAAGCTGGATAGGGGTACAACCAGCCTCATTCGGGACGGCGTGTCATGCGCCCCATTATGCGCCGTCTCGTTATAACATAACACCAAGGAATCGAAAACATGGTACAGATATTACGACCGTCATCAGCCGACATATGGACGAACTGTCCTGGTCAGCCAGCACTCGTTGAACGTCTTGTTCCTGAACAACCCTCATCTGATGCCGCTATGGAAGGTACGTGCGCCGCTTGGCTTGCCGAACAATGCCTGACTGGTGCAATCGAACAATGCCGTGATCTCGTTGATACAGTTTGTCCCGAAAACAACTGGCCGATTGATCATATAATGGCGAACCATATTCAAAAGTATTGCGATATGATCACAGTGCGTGGTGGTGACATCAAAGCCGAACGCCGTGTCTATCTAAACGAATTTATCAACGGTACACCAGACGCTTATGCTACGATTGTATGGGGCGACGGTAAGACCACACTGTACGTGGACGACCTCAAATACGGCTATGGTATCGTAACAGCGACATCGAAACAGGTGTTGATATATGCCGCCGCAATCGCATGGGTAATGTACAATCAGGGTCATGCGCCAGACGTTATCCAAATCGGTATTTATCAACCCCGTGGTTATCACGTTGATGGTTACTATCGGACACGATCTGTGTCATTCCAAGAACTCACGAACGAAGCGAACCAAGTCATTGAAGACGGTATAAAGTGCTTCGATCCGAACGCATTATGTATCCCTGGTGGATGGTGTAAGTATTGCCCCGCCGCGCATGTTTGCGGTGCGCTGACGACCGAATTATACGATGTGTATTCTGTGCTTCAAGGTAAAGTGAACCGTGTCATGTCACTGGATGAACTGGCGACTGAACTCATCTTCCTCGACAAGTTTGAAGACATGTTAAAAGGTCGTAAGACAGCCAAGGTTGCGGAAGCCAACGCTCATATTGACGCGGGTAAGAATATCCCTGGATGGGCGCGTGAACCAGGTCGCAATGGTACGCGCCGGTTCACTAAGAAGCCTGAAACAATCAAAGCCGTAACGGGTATAGACCCCACAAGTGGTAAGATGGTGACAGTGGCGGAACTGGAACGTATGGGTGCTGACCCGTCCGCATTGAAGTTCCTAAGTGAACAACCGAAGACTAAATCTAAACTGGTGCAAGTCACCGCCGAAGACATCAAACGTAGAATGGAAGGTTCTTAATATGTCACATGTAAAATTACCGCTGTCTAGTGACGGCATGGCGGATTGGATATACGATGGTGATGAAGAACCAGCGTTCACCATAGAGTTTCATAATGACGTTGAGCCTGACTTTGCTATTGCGACATCGAACCTGATTATATCGAAGGTCAATCATATCGAAACAATATCGCAAGTCCGTGAGTGGCACGAAGCATTTGATGTACCTAACCGAGACGAGCCGTGTCTTCCCGAAGACCGTATTCAGTTACGACTTCGTATTCTCGAAGAAGAAGTTGCTGAACTAAGAGCCGCGGCGGAAGCTGGTGATCTCATTGAGACAATCGACGCACTGACTGATATTCAATACGTCCTCGACGGGACATATCTTGAGTTCGGAATGGCGGGTATTAAAACCGAAGCTTTCGCTCGTGTACAAGCGTCTAATATGTCAAAACTTGGCGAGGACGGTAAACCAATCCATCGTGAAGACGGTAAGGTTCTCAAAGGGCCAAACTTCTTCAAGCCTGATTTTAGCGACTTGGTGTAGCGATGTCTTGGATGGACGATTTCGATGAAGCGAAGCGCAACGAGACGCGAGATCGTCCGTTAATGAGTACGTGTAATTCATGCAGTAAAGTACGTCCTGTCGGTGATGACGGGAAGTGCGGTGATTGCTTTGTGAAAGGTGATAGGGATGAGTGATAAAGACAAAGATGACACCGTTGAACGTTTGACTCATCGGCGCGATAGATTAGCCACTCGGTTAGAACGTATCAGCGAGGATATTGATGATCTCGAACGTGACATTGAAGCCTCAAAACCAACTGTGACAATGATGCCAGGGATGCCGACATGACGCTTCTCGAAATGGCGAAACAAATTGAGAAGTATGAATCCGAACGCTTATGTTTGGTTGCCAATACCTCATATCTTATGACTATTATCCGTTCCAAACATGGTGTTGAAGCGGGTAAGATAGCTGGACGATTGAATTATCTATCTGATAAAGAATCGACTGACACTAAACGTCACAAATTATGGGCCGAAGTTGAAACGGCCTTAACTAATTATCAGGAAAAACCAGCGGCGACGTTGATGCCTGGTATGACCACAGGGTCAGGCATGATGCCTGGTCTAAACTAAACGCCAATGGAGATTTAACATGGCAAACGCACAAAACTTCGCTATTAACGCCTACGGTCGTTTCGTTAGTGGCGACCTACTGGAAAAGAAGACGACCGATCATATGGGTAAGCCAGAAAAAGACCCCGAAAAACATCGGTTCAATTTTGGTATCGCGTTCCGCAAGGACGACCCTGCATTGATTCAATTCTTCAATGAACTGTACACGTACCTCGCAACAGCATGGGCGAACGATCAGGTCAAAATGCAAGGTCTGAACCATTACTTCGCTATCAATCCGCAAACGGGCTATCATAACATGGTCGGTCTGTCATTGAAGGCTAGTGACGGTGATTTGCCGACTGGTAAAGATAAGACTGTCAATAAGAATACAGTCGGACATGTCGTGCTTTGGTGCGCTACGAAATACCCACCTAAAGTTACCGATACAGCGTATCAGGAAATCTCGACTGAATCGATGAAGCGCGGCTACTATTGCGCGATTGTCGGCACGTTTGATGATAACGGATTGGCTTATTCGGCTGACGGTAAAGGTGCTGGTATCTATCTCAACATCAAAGGTCTTATTCTCAACGCCGAAGGTGATGTGATTGAAGGCGGCGGTATTGATGTCGAAAAAGCTATGGGTAGTGCTACTCAACTTGGTGCAATGCCTACCGGCGCTCGTGCGCTTGGTTCTGGTATCGGTGCGCCTAGTGGAATGCCTGGTATGCCTCAACAACAGCAAATGCCGATGGGACAACCGCAAGGGATGCCACAGCAACAACAGCCACAGGGTATGCCTCAACAGCCGATGCACAACCCAAACGCTGTACAGGGCCAGCAACAGCAAATGGGCCATGTCCCTATGCAGGGCGCACCTGGCGTCCAGCCGAATGCGATGCCTGGGACTGTATCCCCTGGTAATGTTCAACAACAGCAAATGCCGAACGCTCATCCAGGTATCTTAGGTGGACCTGGGCAGCAACAACAGCAAATGCCGATGGGACAACCGCAAGGGATGCCACAGCAACAACAGCCACAGGGTATGCCTCAAATGGGCGCACCTGCAAACATGGGTCAGTAGTCCTTAGCGACTGACACAGAAACGGATCGTAATATGCTTGATAAAGTAAAACACAGTGATTGGGTTTATGATATTGAGACATATTACGATCTATTTTCCGCTTGTTTCGTCCATGCTAAAACTGGACAGCGGCACATATTTGAAGTGTCGGAACGAGTGAACCAAGCGCATCAATTTGTGTGCTTCATTGATGAGTTGAGTGAACTCGGTCATCGTCTATTCGGATACAACAGCGTAGGTTTTGACTGGCCCGTCTGTGACCATCTGATTTCATTATATCGCGCCACTGGAACGTTTACGGCTATCGACGCGCATGAAAAAGCCAACGCTATCATCAATTCAGATTGGGGCGACTGGTCTCATAGTGTTGCACCGTGGAAACGGTTATTGCCACAGGGTGATCTATTAAAGATACATCATTTCGATAATTCGGCTAAATCCACGAGCCTAAAGAAACTCGAAATTAACATGCGTTCAGAGAAGGTGATTGACTTACCGTATCCACCTGATCAGCCCACCACGTCAGCACAGAAGGACGAGATTATTGCGTACATGTGCCATGACGTGAACGAGACGTTAAAGTTCTTCTATTACTCGGTTGACCGTATCAACTTCCGTGACGACCTAGCGACGAAACATGACATCGGTGACATACTGAACTTCAATGATGGTAA
>JAMASZ010000338.1 GCA_023301585.1 Alphaproteobacteria bacterium
ATATGGACACATTACGTCCTGGCTATAAAAAATGAAATTTTAGGCCCGGATGCCCAACAGTGGTACATATATGAAAAAAAAACCATACGAGAGAAAAGAAGCTGTTTGAGAAAAAAGAAACACATCCTACTGCACATATACAGAACTGGTTAAATTTTTATCAAACTGAATAAAATGAGATGAACATACCTAAACTAGGATAGTCCCCCAAAAAAAAAACTATATCGTAGTACTAGCAAAGAACTTAAACCGAACACTCAAAAATAAATGAAGCTCAAGTTTATTAACCCTGCAAAAAGACTATCCAATAATTTTCAAAGCATACAATATTTCTCTTTTTTTTTGTTTTTCTTGTACTGTATGTCCTTAATTTTATCACTCCTTAAAATTAACACTTTATTAACACTTAAATGACTAACACTCCTTAAGACTAACTATTTGTGGATCCATTTCTTGTCAATTTTTTTTTTCTCTTTTCTTAGTTTTCTTGGCTGATTTCCAGACTCTTGCCGTCATCACTGTCACTTCCCAACTGGGTTACTGCTTTCTGAGACAGATCCAGAAAGAAAGCGTCAGTATCTTGACCCTGGATGACCCTCACTGCTTCCAGACTGCAGATTACGAGGCCATCCTGACAGTCACTGACGATGCCATTGCATCGCCCGCTGCCTCATCCCGCGGCAAGAGACCGTCCTCAGTCCCAGGTGTCGTCCTCTGGCGTGTAAGGTCGTGGGGGGGACGGCGACCCGCCTCGCGGTGCTCGTGGTGCTCGACCTCCGAATGTAGTCGAGTCGGGGAGGTCATCTGGCGACGGCCCGTAGCGCTGGAGCCTCCAGCTGGACGTGCTCCTTGGGCCAGTGCAGTCCCTGGAACAACCTCCTGGCCGTGGAGAAGGTGACCTTGCGGCGGAGCAGCATCCAGAGGCGTCTGAGTCCTCGAATGCTGACGAGTTCGGTGACGTGACCTCGTACTCTGCTCCATCTCGTACGGGGGTAGAGTCTCCTGACTTGGGCTCCTGCTTGGGTGACCCTGCGATGTCCTCCTGAAGACCAGGTCGTCCTGGTAAGCCACCGCCCTGAGCCCGCCCAGATGTGCCCGGCTCAGGCTCCTCGTCCACCTGTTGTCGCCCTGCACCTGCAGGTGCAGCTGCCTCCTGTGTTCCTCCTGCTGTCGCTGCAGCTCCAGGTGGGTCTCCTGCTGCACCCTGAGCACCTCCTGGTCTCGCTCCTCCTGCACCCTCCGCAGATGCGCCCTCTCCTGCTCCCTCAGCTCCTCGGCTTGTCTCTGCCGAAGAACCCAATTCTGCTGGAGCCGACGCACTGCTCTCCCGTCTCTCTCTTGCTGCTCTTGCTGCCGCGAGAACCCGCTGTCGGAATGACAGCTTGACAGGGGCCGGCGCGGTCTCCTGCGCCGGCTGTTCTGGCTCTCCTCCTGCGAGCTCCTCGATGCGTCGGAGTCGGAGTGTGGGGACAGGTGTTTCTGCTGCTGTTTCTGGCACCGGCACCACCTCAGTGGACACACTGTCATCAGTGCCAGAGCCAGGCCCAACCCCACCAGGACGCCCAACACTGCGAGCTTCCACTCCACTGGCCAGTCCCAGAGACTGTCCACCAGCGCCACCTGGTGCAACTGCTGCGCCGGCTGCTCCGCCCAGTGCAGGCGCATCCGCGACTGCCTCCTCATATGAAGGAGGGTCGTCTCGTTCACGCCTCCGATCTGACACGCGTTGAGCTCGAGGACGCCACATGCGATGGCGGGGGACACCAGGATGATGGATCCACGGACCGTATGCCTCCTGGCCCTGTAATGGGTCATGTCGCTGGCCAAGGAACATCCCGGCCCCAGCTTGACCTGGTGGAGTCCCTGCCAGGAGTTCGTCGATTTCAGCGTCTTCCCGCAGTGCACCTCCCATGATGTGAGGTTGGCGCTGAACAGGAGCACCACGCCGTTGTCCACGGCCCACACCCCGTCCACGTGGTCGTGGCTCAGACCGTCGCACGCTTTGAGGATCGCCCCTTTGTCCCCGTCGTACAGGGCCTTCAGGCAGGTCCTCGCCGAGGTCATGTCCTTCGACAACGGCTTCGGTGGACACGTCCATGATAACCCCGTCAGGGTATGGCACTTGTCGAGCTCCTCCTCCGTCATCTCGACGAAGTAGCGCTTCCCCTTGTCGATCAGCAGGAGGGTGCTGCCCCTCGGGTCCTGCCACTCCACGTACCCCGTCCCGATCTGCATGGGGGCCGGGATGAAGCGGTAGAGTGTGGCTGTCGACTTGCTCCGGATTGGCACATGCAACACAAGTCGCATGTAGCGTGACCGAAACACGCCGACTGAAGCAGGATGCCTCAGAGCCGCCCACAACGACGTGGTGGCAAGTCTGCCACCTAGCCGCGACGCGGACGCCCTCGCCCCGTTGAGCACCCTCTGTAGAGCCTTGGGCCTCAGCGCCGTCGGGGACAGTCTCCCTTCCAGCGCCGCCAGGAGCGTCTGCTCGACGTGGACCAGCTCCACCTCGAGGATGCTGAAGCTGCTCTCGACGGCCGCGGCCGCGGCCAACATGCTTCCTCTCCTGGTGTCGTTGAGGTGGCTGGAGCGGATGAGGTCCTCCAGCTTGATGTTGGCCTCGTGGAGCTGCGCCATACGTCTGTCGTCCACCTTGACGACATTGATGACCCTGTTCAGCTCCTCTGATATCCTCTCTATGTTGTTCGGGGAAGAGTTCCTCCCCCAGATCGCCCCACCTACCCCCGCCACGAGGGCCGAAAGGAGGGCGGCCATGATGAAAGGTTCGGCCTGAGCCTCTCCTACTTCTTTGGCCTTGTCCCCGCCTTTGTCCACGATGCCAAAAACCTCGTGGATCGTGGTTGTACGGGTTGTTGCTGCCCGACATCTTCGGCTGATGAGGTGGTTCAATTGTGGGATGGGAAAACTTCCAAGATCCACAACTCTTTGGCCAATATCACACGCCCTTTTTGTTGCTGTTAACAGAAGGTCCAAGTCGAAGTCGATGACTGTGTCGCTCCTCTCCATGAGCCAGTCCACTGACCCAATTCTCCTGAACCTCGTCACTTGTTGCGTGCACACTGGATTGGCCAATGCCAATCCGGCCAAGACTAGCATCCACCTAGTGAGGATCTTCATGTTGGACTGAATGCTCTTGTACCAGCCGTTTTCTGTAGGCGGCTGATTCAAGAGGGAAGTGGGGGAGAGGAATGTCCCCCTCCAGAGCTCCACGACTTCGGGTAGCGGGGCCGGGCACATACGCACTGTGCTCCGTTGCTCTGGGTCTCTGCTTTGCATTGTTATGTATGGGACTAGTTTGCTTTCTCTTTGTCCCAGTCTCCCTCATATTAGTATCATTCCTATATAAGTGAGATAGTTGAAGAGTGTCCATTCTCTCTCTTTGCTTCTTGACCTGTTCTGCTCTGTTTCTCTCTTCCATAGCTTCACAGGCAAGCGCATCTTGAGTTAGCCCATCCCTTTGTTCTACTCCAAAGGGAGGAAGCTCTCTCTCTCTTGGCACAAATCTGGGGGGGCGAAGCGTAGATGTGCTTTCCCCTCTCCAGTCTGTGTTGTCCTTTCTCGCCACCGGTCGCGATGGCGCTGGCGTCGGGGGCCAAGGAAAGCCGTCTTTTGGCAGAATTGACCGATCGGTTGCGCCATCTAGCGAGATGTCAGAGAATCTTAGTAAGTCACTTTCATCGAAAGATGAATTATTCTCCTCTCTTTGCCCTTGACTTTGACATTGAGAGTTAAAATGCTCTCTTTCGGTGAAATCCAAATTTGAATTTTGGAGCTCGGATGAATTGTGTCCATGTGACACATTCCTGGTGTGCTGACTAATTTTCTCAGATTGGTGGGAAACATTTAATTCTGAATTAATTTCTTCATCCTCAGATTCAGAACTTGAGACAGAAATATTATGATTCTTGGAATTTGGACTTTTTCTCTGCTCATGAATGACATCCCTCTCTCCTTCATCGAGATGTATGTTACCCGTAAAGAGTGACATTTGACCTGCCACTTCTTCCTCTACTGGTCTCACTACGTTGAGATCCATCTCATGAGTAGTTGTACGTCCCTCGTTGCTTTTTGACACACATTTCTTGACCCGGTCAAAGTGAGCCACTTTCTGCTTTTTGCCACTACTATAATACACATTTGAATCGGTGATTCGTGTGACTGGGAATGGACCCAAAAAGAGTGGATGTAGCTTGGGGTTGGCCCCAACTTTGTAATCATTCTGCACAAATATGAGATCTCCCTTTCTGAGTTCCCTTGCTCTGGCTTTGTTTGCCTTATCATAATAAGTTTTGTACTCCTTTCTGTAAAGGAGATTAGCCTTTCTTGCCTCTTCTCTGATGTACTGTAACTCAGTGAGGATGTCAGCCTTGTCCTCATTATAATCTAAGGAATTTTCAAAGTCAAAGAAGGGGAAATTTGGTCTCATACCGAACACTAGTGAAAATGGCGTCCTTTTTGTGGCCTTTGACACCGATGTGTTATAGGCAATCCTGAGAGCAGGTAACAGATTTTCCCAGTCCAAAAATGGGGGTTTCACTGTAGCCTGTAGAAACTGTCGCAGGGTCCGGTTGAACACCTCTACCTGAGCATTACACTGTGGGTGGTATGGCGATGTCTGCTTGTGCAGTATTCCCAGTTCCACACAGATGCTGTCCAGTAGCTTATTGGCGAACTCCTTGCCCCCGTCGGTGACAATCTCCCTTGGGGTCGAGTACCTGGTGACCCACATGTCCATGATGGCCCTGGCTACCTCTGGCGCCGTCTTTGATCTAATTGCCTGTAGTTCCACGTACTTGCTGAAGGCATCAGTAATACAGATTATGTATTTCTTTCCTTCCCCGCATGTTGACAGTGGCCCAAACAGATCAACATGAATCCTGTGATTGGGCACCTCTGGCTGTGGCAGGGGCATCAGCGGGACCTTATTGGGCCTGCTATGCGGTTTGGCCTTCTGGCAATCCATACATTGTTTGATGTGATCTTGCACATCCTTGTCCAATGATGGCCAGTAATACCTCTCCAATATTCTCTCCCTGGACTTGAACATACCCATGTGTGCTCCCAGTAGAGAGTTGTGTGCTGATTGCAATATTTGTGGGATTAGTGACCTTGGTGCGAAGATTGCCATGTTTCCTTCTGGCTTCTTAAAGAAGAGAATGTCATGCTTCATCACCAAGTGACCCCTTAATCTAGCAAATCCTGGCCTGTCAGTGGTTTCCTGCAGGTCCCTGATCAGCCTGACAATGAGTGGATCTTCCCTTTGGAGTTGAACCAGATCTCTCCTGTGAATGTCCACGGATGAGACTGGATTTCTTGACAGAAAGTCTGCCACTACATTGTCCTTACCTGGTTTAAAATTTATAGTAAAATCAAACTCACCCATCAAAAGTTGAAGTCTGTTGAGGGTCTTTCCATATTTGCCTCCTGTGGTCTCCAGTGGTCTATGGTCAGTGTACAGATGAAACTTCCTTCCTGCCAAGTGCACTCTGAACTTGTCTATACCGAAGCAGGCTGCCTGTAGTTCCAGTAAGTACGGCGTGTACTTCTCCTGTGCTCCCGTCAGTCCTTTTGATGCAAAACCAATTGCCTTGGGGATTCCATTTTCGTCGATCTGAATTAAACTGGCGCCCAGCCCACCTGGTCTTCCTGGCGACCCCTGACTGGCGTCCACCAGTAGGTGGTAGTCTAGTTTTGGGTTTGGATATGCCAGGACTTCTGGGCTGGTCAGCCTGTCCTTCAACTCATTGTAGGATTTGAGGGCGTCCTCCGGGAGTCCTCCTTCCCATCTGCAGTTCTTCTTGGTCAGGTCGTTGAGTGGTGCTGCGATCCTGGCGAAGTCTTTCACTGATTGACGGAAGTAGTTGCACAAGCCAGTAAACTCTCTCACCTGCTTGACGTTCTTCGGCGGCGGACAGTTCCTGATAGCTTCAGTTTTGTCCTTCCCTGGCAGAACACCTGCTGGGGTTAGGAGAAAGCCCAGGTATGGGACTTCTGGCCTGCCGAAGCTGCACTTTTTAGCATTTAATTTCAACCCATGAGCTCTCAGGCGGTCAAAACACTTTTGTAGTTCAATTATTTGGTCATCATGTGTCTTACTGTGTACCAGGACATCATCCTGGTAACAAATAGCATTTAGAAATCTCATGACAAAATCCATTAACCTACCAAAAGATGCTGGACTTCCTAGTAGTCCCATGGGACTACAGTTCCATTCAAATGAACCCATACCGGGTATTGAGAATGCTGTGTATTTTCTGGAACCTTTGTTCAATGGTAACTGCCAAAACCCTGCGGTCAGGTCCAGGCTACTGAAGACTGTAGACTGTGCCTGACCTATGGCGTCAATGCAGTCCTTGACCTCGCGCTGTGAATACTTGTCCACATAGGACTTGTTATTCACAGCGCGAAAGTCAAGGACTGGTCTCAGTGAGCCATCCTTCTTAGGGACTAGAAAAATTGGACTGTTATAGTGAGATTTGCTCGGTGAGACTACTCCTAATTTTAACCAGTTCTGTAAATGTGTTAACAGTACGGACCTGTGCGCGTGAGCGATTGGGAATTGCTTGACAAATACTGGCTCCTCGTCTCTCATGCGGATCGTGTGCTCCATCACTGTTGTGCGCCCGAGGTCTGCTTTGTCTCTAGAAAACACATCATGGTTAGTAAGTATCAAATTTAAATACATATCAAAAATATTTTTGTCAACCCCTTCCATCTGCTCTGTTAGAATGTCTTTGAGCATGGCTGCTTTTTCTGCATCTGGTGCTGACGGTGGGGGCCCCTGTGTTCTGGGCTTTTCACTCATGTCCAGTTGGATCTCGTCACACTGATCCAAACTTACTTTTTCTGCAGCCCCAATGTATAGATTTCTTGGGATCATTAGGTCTACATCTAGCAAATTATCTACCATGATGCTTGCATGGCCACCGTCGTCCACATCCACAATGCACTCCGTCCCTGCCAGTGGCAGGGAAGTGCAGTTGACCTTGGCGACGATGGTGGACGGTCCAACCGCCCTGACTCCCGGTTTTTCCTGTGACCTGACCTTCACCAGGCGCGATGAGTTGGCTGGGATCACAGTTTCTTCTGTGGCAGTGAGGGAAGACACTTGCCACTGCTTCTGTCTGTCAAAGTAGAGTTTATTTCCAATGGCGTCGTATGACAGGCCGTGCTTGCGGATGAAGTCCGCTCCCAACAGTACCTGTGATGTGCACCTTGGAACTACATATAGTCTTGCGTTGATTGTTCTGCCCAACATTGATAGGTTGAGCTCGTAGCATCCCCTCACTTGAAGTTTGGAACCATCCACTCCTTGAATGTCAAGAAAGTGGCCTTCCAATCTTGTGGGTCGCTCTTCAATTGGTATTCGTCGATAGCATTCTTCAGACATGATGGACACTGCAGCGCCGGTATCATATAGGCATTCGGCTTGGACTCCTCCTGGGAGAGTGCAGGCTACACTCGGTCTCCCTGTGTCCGTTGGCCAGGCCAATGATGCCACTACTGCTGTGTACCACGATGTCATGATCTTGGTTAGGGGACTCGGTGCTGAGGGCACCCCCGTTAGTAGTTTCCCTGTCCCTGCCTGCTATACTCCTCCCATGCCTGGGGAATGCCCTGCATGTGCTGTGGTTGGTACGGCTGCTGGGGAGCAGGTTGCTGCGGCTGTGGGAACCTGTCCTGGTACCCTGGGGCCAACTGGTGCAGTCCTGGCGCTTGGTTCTGTTGGGTGAACGGTGGCGGGGGCCTCCTCTGCACTGCTGAGGCTGAAGCTTGGCCTCCTGTAGCTGCATGGGGTGGCACCAGCCACTTCCCCTTGTTCTTCTCGTCTGGTGACAGGGCCTTGAAGGCCGCCTCTGTCATTGGCGGGTCGTTCACTGTCGGCCTGAAGATCCCGTTCTTCCTGTCCTCCTTGCGCCTGGCACACATGCCCGAGTAGTGACTCTGTGTGAAGCAATAGTAACACCAGACCTGACTGAGGTCCTTGTCCTTAGCTTTCTTTGAGGCTTGGTTTTGGCCCTTGCTGGAGTTGCTGGTCTGCTGCTGCTGCGGCTGCGGCTTCTTGCCGATTGCTGCTGCGATCAGTTGTTCCACTCTGGCCATTGGCACCATGTCCTCTGCGCCCTGCTGTTGTTGTTGGACTGCTGCCACCTTGAGTGTTTGTCCTCCATAGAGAACCTTCTCCCTCTTGGTTGCCAGTGCGATGATGTCGTCCAAGGTCTCGACGTTGGACATGGTGATGTCCTCCTGTAGCCTTGGATCCACCCCTGCCAGGATAGCGATGTCTTTGACCCAGGCTAGGACGTCCTTCGCCACTTTGGCCCTGTAGTCCTTTTTGGTGTCGTCATCATCCTTGTAGTCGTCCTTGAACTTCTTCAAGAAGATCTCCTCCAGGTACCCATCCTGAAACTCTAGGAATTTGAGTCCAGCCCTGCACACGTAGTCGGCCATTCTCTCCTTCTTCTTGTGGTCCTGTTTGATGCTGTTGTAGATGTTGGCTCTCTCTGCATAAGTGGTTGGCTGATGGAACCTGTCCCTCAACCCTTGCTTGAATGCTGGCCACAATTCTAGCTCCTCATTCTGGTTGTTCATCTCGTACCAGTTTTGGGCAGGTGACCCTGTAACCAGTACCTGCGCTGCGTTGACTGCCAGCTGTTTGTCGCTCCAGCCCGTGGTGATCTTAAGCTTGTCCATCTTCTTGATCCAGTCCACTGCACGCAACATTTCCTGGTTTGTGCCACCCCTGACCTCGTACCTGTACCCCTTGGGGTAACCTGAGTACGGCGTGAGGTCGATGTCCATTCTGGGGCCCACTGCAGCTACTTGGTTAGCCATGGTTGCTGCTGTGGTTGCCTGTTGAGGTGGATCCGGTGCCCGGCGGGTCGGTGTCAATGGTGCCCCTGCGCTGTGCGCCGGTGGGTCTGGATTGATGCCAGTTGGGGCTGCTGTGGCCTGGCCAGTAGCCTGTGCAGGAGTTTCGCCTGCTGCTTCTGCCAGTTGCTCAGCAATTGATTGCTCCGCCGTTAGCGCTTCCTCCTCGGGTTGCTGCTGCTGCTGCTGTTGCTGCTGCTGTTGCTGTTGCTGCTGCTGCTGCTGCTGCTGTTGCTGTTGCTGCAACCTGTGTTCCTCATCGTCAGTAAACTCGTCTGCACTTGAGAAATGTTCGCTGTCACTGGCTTGTCCGTAACCCGAACTTCGCCCTCGGACTTTGTCCTTTGGTTTCTCACTCATTAATACATAACTTTGCAAGCATTTCTGCTGCCACCATTATTGTGAAGTCCGTCACGCTTGAGGCCACATATCTCTATCTCTATGCTTATATTTGAAATATAAAGATTTGACACATGCTCACTTGCTTTTGGTGCGATCAAGACTGATTAGTCTCTCTCACTTTTATTCGCTCGCTTTCTCTCTACAGACATTCTCACATATACTGTACATTACACATATATGGACACATTAGGACGTTAAGGGCCTCAAAATCCACTTTACTCAGTTTCCGCTACTAAAACGAGTAAAGTGAGTAAAGTGGAGTAAAGTGCACTTTTTCGCATAGGAGGC
>JAMASZ010000339.1 GCA_023301585.1 Alphaproteobacteria bacterium
ATGGAGGACGTGGGGGCTGGGGGAGCCCTACGCTTCGTGGGCTGGGGCGGGGCTTGGCCCTCCTCCGCATGACGCGGCGTGTCGGCCGGCGTCAGGGGGCCGGACCTGATCAGGCGGCCGGTGTAGTGAACGAGGGCGAGGAGCATGGCCTTTGGGAGGTAGACGATGCCGCAGCAGGCCAGCATCGCCCGGGCCAGGGTGCGGCCTCCGTCCCATCCGAACAAGAGAAATTCAGAGACGAACTTGCCGATGCTTTGCCAGAACGTGATTATGATGATGATGACGGTGAAGAGGCCCCAGAGTTGATTGACGTACCTGCCCATCCAAGCAGTGTATGCAAAGGGGTTGAGCAGGGCGATGAGGCGGTGCGAGATTGTCTGCTCCATCTGTGCTTGGACGGGGCCGAAGTCAGCCGCGAACATGGCCGACCCCAGCCGGCCGTCGTGCGCGTTCTCGACGCCGCGGCGGATGGCGTTGGTGGTAATGGCTTCGCGGCTGGATGATTCGTCCATAAACTGGTTGATGAGTACCCGTTGCGTGGGGGAGACCATGCCGTTTGGCCCAAGGGCGGCGAGGTAGGTTGCTTCCACGTGGCCCGGGCTCAATTCCGGTTTGAGTTTGTCAGGGGCCGGGCATGGTATGACCTCGGGATAGACGCAGAACCAGAAGTCGTCGATCTGCCATCTGACCGGCATGTTGGGAGTGCAGGTGACAATGGTCGGGTACGGCTTGACAACCCGTGTGACCGGGTCGAGGAAAGCGATGGTCTCGTTCCGCGGTGCGTCCGGGTCATAATCCTGGGTGATGTTGGCGGGCGTGAAGAGGCCTCTGACCGGGATCTCGACCGTGCAGTTGGGAAAATCTACCCTGGTGACGTTGAGCGGGATGCAGTGGGTGACGTAGGCCACCGCGGGCCCGGCCGGGGACACCATGTGCCCTGGCCCGAAGACGTCCATAAAGGCATGGGGGTTGCCCAGGCCGCTGATGGCCTGAAGTTTATTGGCGTACGTCTTCCGTTCCACCTCGCACACGTCGCTGGCCAATCGTTGGAACTTGGCCTCGGTGCGGAGTTGGCCGGTGAGGAACTGGAAGTCACTGCGGGTGGCCTGGTTGATCAGTTCCGTGTTGACCGCCAGTTCTGGGCGGAAGCGGATGTCGGGAAACTGGGGCTGAGTTCGGTGGAAGCAGACTACGACGCCGGACAGGGACGTGATCTTGTGGCAGTGCTTGTTGCAGACAGTCACGGGCTCGCCGACGGCAAAGCCCATGTGCTGGGCGTCCCTGTCGTCCTCGCCGATGAGGACGATAGCGCCCTCTCGGTCAAGCGGGTCAGAGAGCTGGGAAGTCTTGCGGGCTTTGACGTCTGCGGGGCCCGTATAGAAGCCGCTGAGCCTGTCGAGGCAGCCCGTGGCCGCTGTGGTGTTCCAAGAGAGGCGGCCCGCGTAGATGTCGTACTGGGTGCCGTCGTGGAAGCGCATGTGCACCTTGTTTGGGGGAAAGAGTACAAGGCCAGTGGTTGTGTCGTACGTCCCCATGACCCTCTGGACGTTGATGGAGACGGCCGTCTGCTCGTACCAGCCTGCTGAGTAGCTGCGGGCGCCGCTGCGGAAGGGGACGGCGGAGCCGTTGCAGCCGCCCGTGTAGCTGTTCGTGTGGCCGCGGGTGAAGTAGTTGAAGGAGTTGCGTTCTCCCAGCGTGAGCTTGTGGTCGCGGCCCAGGAGCTTGATGGACGAAGTGGCCGCCGCTTTCTGACATTCCTCCTCTGGGATGTTGAGTGGCTCATCCCAGACCGTGTCCGTGTTGCCGTAGGTGATGGAGTCGAAGCCGCAGTGGGCCACGGACTTGGTGACGGTGGCGTAGCAGCGGAAGCCGGGCACTCTGATGGCGAGGCCCGTTTGGATGATCTGGAGCTGCTCGGTGGTGCGGTCGTGGAAGTCCGTGGTGGCATCGGGGCAGGGCTGCGTCTGCGTGGTGTCGATGGCGGTGTGCTTCGCTGCCGGATGCTTGCAGTCGTAGGCTATAAAGCCTGCGACTGCAGAGATCCGGAGCGAGAATAGGAGGTACTGGAAGAAAAGAAAAAATGTGAGCAAGTGGCAGGTACAAATTGCGTGCGCTGGGGAAATGTTTCTGTTACAGCACGGGTCCAGCTGCTCGGACGTGCGGCGGCACGGCGCTGGCACGGAGCTGGACGCGGCAAAGTTGTGGACACAGGGAGGCTGGCGCACCCCAGCGGGCAATATATATATCATAAAAAAAACGCCGCCCTCTTTCCGGCGCCAGTCAATGTCGGGGCGCCCCCGAAAAACTGGCAACCGGAGAGAAAGCGGAAAATTACATTACGTCTACTTAGAAAAAAATATAACATTCCTATTGGTTATCCGCGAACTCTGGACCGGGGTTGGCGGCGCGCCCACCCCGGGTCTCTGTTATCCGTCGTGGATGGTGTCTCTCTGTTCTTGTGCCTTCGTGGCAAAATTCTCATTCAGGTCTGCGGCTTTAGTTCGTAAAAAAAATATATAATGCGAGTAATGTGGTGGTCTATACAAGTGTTATTATTGTCTGTACAAAAGGGTAGTGGAAGGAGGAAAGAGGAAAACAGGAATGAATTATGGTACGTAATGGCATGGAATGTAATGGCATGAATCATTGGGGCCTTCGTGGCGGTAGGGCGTTCAAGGGTGGAAGTCTCGGTCCACCCTTTGGTGTGCGCCGCTGGAGCCCGAGGAGGACGTGTCCCCGGCGGCCAGGCGCATCTGCTCCCGTAGGTCTTGGGCTGCCCTAGCGTTAGCGTCGAGACGCTGCTGACGACGGGCGCGGTCGTCAGCCCGACCTCGCTCGTGCGGGTCGGGGGCAGCCGCAGAAGGTGGCGCCGCCGGGGGAGGCGTGCGAGCCATCAACCTGCTCCGACCGGCTTGCGCTTGCTCGTAATCGGCTCGAGTGCCGGGAGAGGTTGGTGTCATGCGGCGGCGGTTCTCCGTGGCCGCTGCAAAGTCTTTGCGGCGCTGCGCCTCGAGGGCCGCGTCGGCTGCAGCGGCGGCAGCGGCGG